>JAWOHA010000014.1:0-14906 GCA_046496385.1 Cryobacterium sp.
CGAAATCTCCGTGGTAACGCAGCTGAGCACCGCCGGCGCGGAGCGCCTGCAGCAGCTGCAGGGTGGCCGCCCCGGCGTGCCCGTTGAGGCACACGACGGGGGCGCAGTGTGCGCCCAGCTGATCGGCGGCCGCGGCGATGAGTTCCGGGCTCTGGCACACGAAGACCTCTGCCGGGATGGCGCCGAGGGCATCCGCCTGCAGCTGGCGCAGGGTGAGCACCACGGGTTGGCCGGTCGCGGCGAGAGCGTTCAGGGCGCGCGCCGTGGGTGAGGCGTCGCCGCCGGGCAGTCCGAGCACGAGCACCGTCGCCGACAGTTCATCGAGCATCACGCCGACCGACGCCCACGCGTCGCGGCGCCACCGGGCCGAGCCCGGTGCGTCCACCGCGTGCGGCGCGGCGGGTACCGCGTCGACGGCGGCGGGTACCGCGTCGTCGGCGGCGGCTGCGGCGCCGGCGGCTGGAGCCGGAGCGCTCGTGCCGGTGAGGGTGGTCGGCGCGCCGAGCGTGGCGGCGAGGCTCACGGCGAGGGCGCCCAGCGTGGTGTCATCGTCGAGGGCGTGCCGGTCGCCGAGCGTGGCGGCGGCGAAAGCGCCCAGGGATTGCCCGCCGGCGGGCAGTGCACGGGACACGGCCACCAGTCGCAGGGCGAGGGCTTTCGCGTCGGTGGCGAGCGGAGCCGCCCGGCGCAGCGCTCCCGACCGGATCAGGCCGTCGGCCCAACCGTCCAGTTCGGGATGCTGCAGGCGGCGCAGCGTGTCGGCCGCGGCCTGCCAGGCGTCGCGTTCGGCGGCCCGGCTCTGCGGGTCGACGACCTCGCCGGTGAGGGCGATCACGGCGGCGGCCAGGCCCTGCGGCCAGGCTCCGGAGCCGCGCAGGGTGTCGTCGAGGGCATCGAGTGAGACGGATGCCGTCTGTCCGGCCCGCACCGAACGGTCAAACAGGCGAGCGACCGCGGCCCGCTCTCCCGCCGTGGCATTGGGTTTGGTGACCGTGCCGCTGAGCCGCCCGGTGCTCTCCAGCCGGGTGCGCATGCGAGCCAGCAGCCAGGCCAGATCGGGCGTGCCGAGCAGTCGGCGCAACAGTTCGAGGTCACCGGGGTCAACGGGGCCGGCAGGGCCGGTTCTGCGCGGGCTTGAGCCGGCGGCGCGACGGGGCAAGTCACCGGGGGTCTTGGTCATCCCCCCTGTTTATCAGGTCAGTCTGTCTTCGTCATGCGCCGAGCGGGGACGCGCGCAGATTCTTCTCCACCGGCGCCGCCGTGGCAGGGCGGCCTCAGTCGATGCCCATGACCGAACGCAGCGCGAATTCCGACACGATCGGAATGCCGTAGTCCCGCGCCTTACCGGTCTTGCCCGACACGACCGTGGGGTCGGCGGCCACCACGAGCCGGGTGCGCAACGTCACGGCGGCGGCCACGGTGAACCCCCGGGCCGCGATCTCCCGCGCCCAGGCGGCGGCGCCGCGCGTGAGCGTTTCGGTCAGCACGATGGTGTCCCCGCGTGTGAGCGAGACCGGCGCAGCCGCGGGCGGCAGGCGGCCGGCCGGGCGCCCGCCGGCGGTCGCGGCGCCGTCGGCGAGGTACTCGCTCGGGTCGGCCCCCAGCATGCGTGTCACCGACACGAGTTCGGCGCGGTCGATCGGCGTGAGGGCGCCGTCGGCGAGGGCAACGCGTAACAGGTCTTCGGCGTAGCTGTGGTGCAGGTGGGCGAGGGTGCCGGGGTCGATACAGGCGCGCCGGGCATGCTCGGCGAGCACCGAGAGCGGATGCGCGGGGGCGTGCGTGAACAGGGTGCGGTCGACGAGGCACCGGTCGAGCAGGGCCAGGTAGTCCAGCTGCTCAGCGGGGCCGGTGAAATCGGGCAGCCGTAGCGGCGCCCGGGTGCTGAAACGCGGCTGCGGGTCGACGTTGCCGAGATCAGGCGCGGGCCCGGGAAAGGGCTCGGGAGCGCACCTGCGGGACGCTGCGCGCGGCCGGCTCCGCAGCACGACGCCCGAGCCGCGACGCCCCGGAACGGGCCGGGGCAGCTCGGCGGCCCGGTCGAGGGCCTGCGTCCAGCCACTGAGGCAGTCGGCGCTCTGCAGGTAGGCACGCAGCAACGCGGTCGTCGCGGCGGCGGTGCCCAGCGCCCCGTCGATCGCCACGGCCTCCAAACCGTAGGCGGCACCGCAGTCCGCGAGGGACCGCCCGGCACCGGGCAGCAGGTCACGGGCCAACTGCATGGTGCAGACCGGTTCGACGGCATCGGGGGTGGGCAGGCCCGCCCGCCCGAGTTCTTCGGCCAGCAGGCCGAAGACGAATCCGGCGTTGTGCGCCACCACGACCCGACCGGCGAGGCAGTCGCTCACCCGGGCGGCGATCTGCGCGAACGCGGGTGCACCGCGCACCTCGTCATCGTTGAGCCCGTGCGACCCGAACGGCCCGAGGCCGCGCCCCGGGTCGACGAGGGTGTGCCAGCGACTCAGCGACTCCCCCTCGGCGTTCACCTGAACGATCGCCAGCTCCACGATGCGCGGCGTCTCGCCGGGTACCAACGCCGTGCTTTCCAGTCCCAGTACGCAGAAACCGGGCTCGGCCGCCCCCGCCGGCGTCGGGCGTGCCACGGCCCGGTGCGCTGCGCCCGGGTCCCCGGTGCCCGTATGTCTTGTACTCGTGTTCACGAATCGACCTCCGACTGACCAGCGGTTTCCCAGTCGAAAGTACCCCGGTTCGGGGCTCGGTGCCGTATCCCCTTCGGGTGCTTCCGCCGCGGCCCGGGCGCGGCTAGAGTGTGCGCATGCGGCGAGCGCGTGCCACCGGGTTCGGGCCCGGCGAACGCCTGCTGGGCTAGGCGCGGGAGGCCGCAGCGGCGATCCTGGCCGCGTTCTTGGGCGGCAGCAACGTGTTGGCCTCTTCCAGGGACATGCCGTTGGTTTCGGGCACCTTCGTCATCACGAACCAGAACGACAGCGCCGCGAACAGGGCGTACAGGGCGTAGGTGATCGGCAGTGAGAACCCGGCCATGGGCGGGAAGGTCACGGTGATCAGAAAGTTCGCGATCCACTGCGCGGCGGCGGCCAGACCCAGCGCCTTGGCGCGAATGGTGTTGGGGAACATCTCACCCAGCAGCACCCAGACGACCGGTCCCCACGAGGCGCCGAACGAGATCACGAAGAGGTTCGCGGCGACGAGTGCGATCGGTCCCCAGGCTCCCGGCAGGTTCAGTTCGCCGGCCACGGTCACGGACTGGCTGAAGGCGATGGCCATGGTGGCCAGCGAGACGGTCATACCCACCGAACCGAACAGCAGAATCGGGCGGCGCCCGACCCGGTCGACCAGCGCGATGGCGATGAGCGTCACGAGAATGTTGGTCACGGATGTGGCCACCGAGATGGCCATCGAGTCGCTCTGCTCGAAGCCGACCGCTTCCCAGAGTGTGGTGGAGTAGTAGAAGATCACGTTGATGCCCACGAATTGCTGGAACACCGACAGAATGATGCCGACCCAGACGATGGGCTTGAGCCCGAAACTTGAGCCGCGCAACGAACCGGCGGTCTTGGCGCGGGTGTCATCGGCGATGGAGGCGCGCATGTCACGAATCTCGCGGTTCACGTCGCCGTGGGGCCAGACCCGGGCGAACACGGCTCGGGCGGCGTCTTCGCGGTCCTTGAGCACCAGAAAACGCGGGGATTCGGGCAGCAGCAGGGCGATCACGCCGTAGATCACGGCCGGGACCGCGCCGATCAGGAACATCCAGCGCCAGGCTTCCAGTCCGAACCAGAACACGCTGTCGGCGCCACCGGCGCTGCCCGAGACCGAGGCGTTGGAGAGCAGCGCGGTGAAGATGCCGATCGTGATGGCCAGCTGTTGCAGCGAGCCGAGCCGCCCGCGCATCTGCCGAGGCGAGATCTCGGCGATGTACGCCGGGGCAACCACGGAGGCCAGGCCGATTCCGATTCCGCCGAGCACCCGCCACACGATCAGGTCGGCGACCCCGAAGGCGAACCCGGAGCCGAGGGAACTGAGCAGAAACGCGACGGCGCCGATGACCATCACCGGGATGCGCCCGAAGCGGTCGGCGATGCGCCCGCCGAAGAAGGCGCCGGCCGCGGCTCCCAGGAGCGCGCAGGCCACGGCGAACCCGGTGAGGGCGTCGTTGAGGCCGAAGTCCTGTTGAATGGCGTCGACGGCGCCGTTGACGACGCTGGAGTCGAAGCCGAACAGAAAACCGCCGAAGGCGCCGGCCACCGCGAGCGCGATGACCTTGCGGTTTGTCGACGGTTTCGGGGTGGCCTGCCCCGGTGCGGCCTGCCCTGTCGGGGCCTGCGGCGTGCTGGTGTTCGGTGTCATTGCGTCCCCCGGTTGATGAATGAGCAATCTTCCGAGACTACGCTTCTATGCCGGGTGTTCGCCCCGTCGCCGGGCCGGGCCGGCGTCAGCGTCAGCGTGGGGAGACCGGCACCCAGCGGTTCTGCACCCGTTCGGTGACGAGCGAGGCCTTGGGCGTGGCGAGCGTGTCGGTGACGGCGAGCACGTGGGCACCGATCTGCCTGGCCAGTTCGGCGCTGTCGGCGCTGAAACGCACCGAGAGGCGGGCGGATCCGTCGACCAGGGTGAGGTCGGTGGCTTCCACGGTGGTCAGCTCGGCGGCGGCCGCGGCGGCGGCGGGCAGCACCGATGCGGGGCTGACTCCGGCGCGCAGGGCGCCGACGGCAATGATGATGCGATAGGAGGGCATGCACCCAGCGTAAGCGGACGCCGGGGGCGTGCGCGTGCGCATCCGCCCGCCCGGGCGCAACCCTGAGCACGCACCCAGCCGGGCCGCAGTAGTGTCGCATTATGAGCAAGTTTGCGGACAGTTGGCGGTCTCGATTATTGACGACGTTGTCTGGAAATTCTGAGGGCCGGCCGGCCTGGGTGCAGAAGATGGAACTCGGCGACGACTACGGTTTCTTCGGCCCCGGTTCGGCATCATGGGCCGTGCACGGAGGCATGGCCACCATGGTCGCGGGTATTCGCGCCCTGCTGATGCAGACCCTGCACCCGGGTGCCATGGCCGGCGTGCACGACTGGTCGCGCTACAAAGAAGACCCGCTGGGCCGCCTGTCGGGCACCATTCAATGGCTGGTCACGGTGACCTTCGCCGGAACGGCGCAGGCCGAACACGAGTCGAGCCGGGTCGCGCGTTTTCACGAACGGGTGGCCGGAACCTACCTCGACGCGCAGGGCGTGGAACGCCCCTACCGCGCCGGCGACCCCGAATTGCTGTCGTGGGTGCACGTGGTGTTCACCGACGCGTTCCTGGCCACCGAAACCCTGTGGGGTGGCCCCATTCCCGGCGGCGCCGACCAGTACGTGCGGGAGTGGACCAAAGCGGGTGAGCTGATCGGCGTCGTCGATCCGCCGCGCTCGGAAAAGGAGCTGCGCGACCAGTTGGAGGCTTTTCGCAGCGCCGGTGTGCTCAAAAGCGACGAGCGCGTCGCCGAGGCGGTGCGCTTCATTCGCCACCCGCCGCTGCGCAAATCGATGCTGCCGTTCTACGCCATCATGTTCGCCGGCGCGGTGGCTTCGCTGCCCGACGTCTACCGCGAGATGCTGGGGCTGCGACGCTCCCGACTGCCGGTGATCTGGGCTACCGGGGTGGTCTTGAAAATGGTGCGGTCGCTGCTGGGCGCCTCGTCGTCGTCGGAAGACGCCGCCCGCACCCGCATCGAGCGTATCGATGCGGCGCGCGCCGCCGCCTGACCAGACCCTCCCTGGCACGCTCGGCCTCGACCAACGAAACGCTGGTCGAGGCCCCATCGGGCCGGGCTACGCGGCCGGGGTGAAGAAGGCTGCCACGGCCTGCGACAGCGCCACCGGGTCGTTCACGTGGCACAGCTCGCGGGCCGAGTGCATCGAGAGCAGCGGCACGCCCACATCCACCGTGCGAATGCCCAGCCGTGTGGCGGTGAGCGGGCCGATGGTCGACCCGCACGGCACCGTGTTGTTCGACACGAACTCCTGGTACGTCACGCCGGCCTGCGCGCAGGTGCGGGCCCAGAGCGCGGCGCCCACGGCGTCGGTGGCGTAACGCTGGTTGGCGTTGATCTTCAGCAGCGGGCCGCCGCCGAGAACGGGCAGGTTGGCCGGGTCGTGACGTTCAGGGTAATTCGGGTGCACGGCGTGCCCGGCGTCGGCGGAGAGGCACCACGACTCGGCGTAGGCCTGCAACCGCTCCGAGACACTCGCGCCGAGGCCGGCGCCGATGCGGGTGAGCACGTCGTCCAGCAACGGGCCGGCCGCGCCGGAACGCGACTGCGAGCCGAGCTCCTCATGGTCGAATGCCGCGAGCACGCTGATGACGACCGGGCCGGCCGGGGCCGGTGCGGTCGTCGCGGCTGCACCGTTCGGGAACGCCGCGTCGCCGGCGCCAATCAGCGCCACCAGGCCGGCGTGCACCGAGGAGAGATTGTCGAGGCGCCCGGCCGCGAACAGCTCCCCGCCCTGGCCGAACGTGGCGGGCGGAGCGGTGTCGGCGGTGAGCACGTCATACCCCGCCACGTCTTCGGCGGCCACACCGGCCAGCCCGGCGAGGTGACCCACCAGGTCGGCCTCGGCCACGTTGCCGACCCCGAAGATCGGCGTGAGGTGACGCTGCCGGTCGAGGGTCAGACCGTTGTTGACCTCGCGGTCCAGGTGCACCGCCAGCTGGGGAATGCGCAGGAACGGCCCGGTGCGCACCAGGTGCTCGGTTCCGTCACGGGTCACGAGCCGGCCGGCCAGTTCGAGTTCCCGGTCGAGCCAGGAGTTCAGCAGCGGGCCGCCGTACACCTCGACGCCGGCCTGCAGCCAGCCGTGCGAGCCGATGGTGGGTTTGGGTTTGAGTTTGAAACCGGGCGAGTCGGTGTGGGCGCCGAGAACCCGAAACGGGGTCGTGGCGGCGGCCCCGGCCGGCTGCACCCAGGCGATGATGGCCCCGTCGCGCACGACGTAGTGCAGCCCGGCCTCCCCCGACCAGGCCTCGGACTCGTTCAGCCGGGTGAAGCCGGCATTGTCGAGCTGCCGGGCGGCTTCTGCGGCCGCGTGGTACGACGAGGGCGCGGCGTAGATGTACTGGGCAAAATCGTCGATATAGCTGGGGGCGGATTCCATGCGTCAATCCAATCATCCCGCACGGGCCGGCGGATGCCGCGCGGCCGCTCAGGTACGGCCGTTAAGATGGGCACTTCAACAACAAGGGGATCCCCATGACCCAGACACCTGAATCGGCTGCGCACCCGCCCGGCTGGTATGCCGACCCGATGGGGTCGCCCCGGCAGCGCTGGTGGGACGGCGACCGCTGGACCGCAGACCTTCACGATCCCTCCCTCGAGGTCTACGGCGTGGCCGCACCGACCGCCCCGGCCGTGCCGATCGGGCCGGTGAGCGCCGACACCCCGGTCTACAACAACTTCATCTGGGCCATCGTGCTGCTGCCCGTCGTGACGCTGATCGCGGCCTCTTCGGTCGACACGACCGCATCGCTGGCCCGGGCGTTCGCCGGAGACTCCAGCATGGACCCGGCCGAGACCCTCTCGGGCCTGCTCAGCTGGGCCGTGTACCTGGGCACGGTCGCCCTCGCGTTCCTCGACCGCCGCCAGCTCGCCCGCGACGGCTTCGCCAAGCCGTTCCACTGGGGGTGGGCGTTTCTCGCAGCCGGCGTCTACGTGGTGGGCCGATCGGTCATCGTGCGGCGCCGCTCGGGTCGGGGCCTCACCCCGATCTGGGTGTGGGTGGGCATCACCGTGGTCAGCGTGATCATCGGCGTGAGCCGCATGATCGCCGCCCTGAACGAGATCATGCCCGACGGGTCGCTGCCGACCTGACCGGCCACGGGCCCCCCGGCCCGGCCGGGCCCGGCGGCACGCTACCCGGCGGGCGCGTCGACCTTGAGCGCCGCGCGGGCGAAGGCGGCGCCGCCCACCGTGACGTGCTGGGTTCGGGCGTACCCCCCGCCGGTCTCGTCGAAGACCCCGAGTCGACTGAGCAGGCGCCATTTCTTCTCGATCAGCTGATTGGCCAGCTGCGTCGTGGGGTCGGTGAGGTCTTCTTCGGTCCAACCGATCTGCAGCAGGCCGCGGGCCACGACTTCGAGGTAGTCCGTGCGGTTGTCCAGCGTGCGCGTGGCCACGTACAGCATCAGCAGCCGGGTCGCATCGCTCACGGCGGCGGTTCGGCTCTGGGCGATGGTGCGCGCCAGGTGCAACCACAGCTGCCGGGGCGATTGGGCCAGGGCGCGCCCCTTCGCGGTGAGCACGAGCGTTCCCTTGCTGACCCGCAGCAACCCCACGTCGCGCAGGTGCGTGCGCATCTCCTGCAACGGGCGAATCTGCGATTCCCGGGTCACCGTGACCGGCCAGCCCCAGTCCAGTTCCGCGGTCGCTTCCACGACCACGGCCGGCGGCAGGTGCCCGGCCCGGGTGAGACGAATGCCGTCGACGCCGACCCGCTGCAGAATCCACTGCACCGGAACCAGCATGCGCACCATCGCGCGCTGGTTGAGCAGGGTCGGGTCGCTCACGCGCGCCTCGCCGACCAGCTGCCGAAAACCGGGAACCAGATCGGGGAGCATGCGCGTCTCAAACTCCTGGATCACGTTCACACTGCAAGCCTAACGATTTCCGCGCCGGGACCACTCCCGCACACGCAGGTTACCGCCAAGACGCTCGGATTTCCCGGTCACATCGGCCCCGACCGGGTTTGTTCGTTCGTTCCTTCCTTCGTTCCTTCGTCCCTTCGTTCGTTCCACAGCAGAGCAGCAGAAGCACCCGCACCCGCGTGCTCTGATGCGGTTCGTGTCGGTGTCATCTGGCACGCTGGAGGCATGACCGACACCCGCGCATCCGCCCTCGAGATTCTGCGAACCCTGGTGGGCCGTGACGACGCCGGTTTTCACGACGGCCAGTACGAGGCCATCGAAACCCTCGTGGATCGTCGCCGCCGCGCCCTCGTGGTGCAGCGCACCGGATGGGGAAAATCGGCCGTGTACTTCGTGGCCACGCTGCTGTTGCGCCGGCAGGGCGCCGGCCCCACCATTCTGGTCTCGCCGCTGCTCGCGCTGATGCGCGACCAGGTCGCGGCGGCCGCCCGGGCCGGAGTGCGCGCGGTGTCGATCAACTCCGCCAATGCCCATGAGTGGGGTGACGTGATGCGCCGGCTCGACGCCGATGAGGTCGACGTGCTGCTGGTGTCACCGGAACGGCTGAACAACCCCGCTTTTCGCGACGAGCAGTTGCCCGCCCTGATCAGCCGGGTGGGGCTTCTCGTGGTCGACGAGGCGCACTGCATTTCGGACTGGGGACACGATTTTCGCCCCGACTACCGGCGGCTGCGCGACCTGATCGCCCGAATGCCGGAGGGGGTTCCCGTGCTGGCCACGACCGCCACGGCCAACAGCCGGGTGGTCACCGACGTGGCGGAGCAGGTCGGCATGGTCAGCGCCGCCGGCACCGGCTCGGGCACGGGCTCGGGCGCCGGCACGGGCGCCGCGGCCGAGGTCGTCACCATTCGCGGGCCGCTGGCCCGTACCTCGCTGCGGCTGGGCGTGCTGCGACTGGCGGATTCCCGGGCCCGACTGGCCTGGCTGCTCAGCCATATCGACGACCTTCCCGGCAGCGGCATCATCTACACCCTCACCGTCTCGGCCGCCGAAGACACCGCCCGGCTGCTGCGGGAGGCCGGGCACCCGGTGCGCGCCTACACCGGCCAGACCGACACCACCGAGCGGGAGGAGTCCGAGGGCATGCTCAAGCGCAACGAGGTGAAGGCTCTCGTCGCCACCAGCGCCCTCGGCATGGGCTTTGACAAGCCGGACCTCGGCTTCGTGCTGCACCTGGGCGCCCCGTCCTCCCCGGTGGCGTACTACCAGCAGGTCGGCCGTGCTGGCCGCGCCACCGAGAACGCCGACGTGCTGCTGCTGCCCGGCGTGGAAGACGAAGACATCTGGCAGTATTTCGCGACGGCGTCGATGCCGAGCCAGAACAAGGCCGAAGCTGTTCTGAACGCCCTCGCCGCGAGCGGCACGGCGCTGTCCACTCCGGCGCTCGAGTCCCGGGTCGACCTGCGCCGCACCCCGCTGGAGCTGCTGCTCAAGGTGCTCGACGTCGACGGCGCCGTCACCCGGGTGAAGGGCGGCTGGCTGGCCACCGGTGAGCCGTGGCGCTACGACGCCGAACGGTACGAACGCATCGCGGCGGCTCGGGTGGCCGAACAGCAGGCCATGCTGCAGTTCCAACGCACCGACGCCTGCCGCATGGAGTTTCTGCAGCGCGCCCTCGACGACGAGTCCGCGCTGCCGTGCGGCCGTTGCGACAACTGTGCCGGTGCCTGGTATCCCGCTGACGTGGGCGACGAGGCCGCCGCGGCCGCCGCCACCGCGCTGGACCGCCCCGGCGTGGCCGTGGAGCCGCGCGCCCAGTGGCCCACCGGCGTGGCCGGCCTGGGCGTGAACGTGAAGGGGAACATTCCCGTCACCGAGCGCCTCTCCCCCGGCCGGGCCCTGGCCCGGCTCACCGACCTGGGCTGGGGTGGGGCGTTGCGCAGCACCTTCGCCCCCGGGGCGACGGATGCCGCGGCGAGCCCGGCCATGACGGCCGCGTGCATTCGGGTGCTCGCCGACTGGGGCTGGGCCGAGCGCCCGGTGGCGGTGGTCAGCGTGCCGTCCCGGCAGCATCCGCTTCTGATCGACTCGGTCGCCCAGGCGCTCAGCACCGCGGGCCGACTGCCCTATCTGGGCGCCCTCGACCTGGTCAACGATGGTCCGACCGGCACCAGCGGCGGCAACAGCGCTTACCGGCTGGCTTCGGTGTGGCCGGGTTTCGCCGTGGGTGCTGAACTCGCCGACGCACTGCTGCCGTTCGCGGGCCGGCCGGTGCTGCTGATCGACGACCTCGCCGACAGCCGCTGGACCCTGGCCGTGACGGGGCGACTGCTGCTGCGCGCCGGGGCCGGCGCCGTGCTGCCGTTCACGCTCGCGCTGCGGTCCTGACCCGGATGGTTCATGCGCCGGGCCCGCCCGGCGGCACGGCATGACCTGGCGCGTCATGGGAATATTCCGCCCGCCCGCGGCCTTGTTACGCTGTGGCGAAGCCCTTCGGCATCCCCTCCCTCTTTGATTGTTTTTCTAAGGCACCCCATGAAGCGCAAGACTCTGTCCGCCGTTCTGTTCACCGCTCTGGCCGTCTCACTCACCGCCTGCTCCACGACGGGCAGCTCCGACGCCGCCGGCACGGACGAGTCGCTCACCAACGTGCAGGAGGCGGGCGTGCTGACCGTGGGAACCGAGGGCACCTACCGGCCGTTCTCGTTCCACGCCGACGGCACCGGAGACCTCACCGGCTACGACGTGGAGGTCATCACGGCCGTCGCCGCTGAGCTCGGTGTCGACGCCGCGTTCGAAGAGACCCAGTGGGACGCCATCTTCGCCGGCCTCACCGCCGGCCGGTTCGACGTGGTCGCCAACCAGGTCTCCATGACCCCGGAACGCCTCGACGCCTACACGTTCTCGACCCCGTACACGTACTCCACCGGAGTCATCGTGGTTCCCGACGCCACAACAGACATCACCTCGTTCGCGAGCCTGGACGGCAAGACCACCGCGCAGTCGCTCACCAGCAACTGGTTCACCCTGGCTGAGGACAGCGGCGCCGACGTCGAGGGCGTCGAGGGCTGGGCCCAGTCTGTGGCACTCGTCGAGCAGGGCCGCGTCGACGCCACCGTCAACGACAAGCTCACCTTCCTCGATTACCAGAAGCAGACCGGGGCCGAGGGGCTCAAGATCGCCGCCGAGACCGAGGAACGCTCCGAGAGCGCCTTCGCGTTCAGCCTCGGCAACGACGCCCTCGCCGCAGCCGTCACCGAGGCCCTGGCCAGCCTGGCCGCCGATGGCACGCTCGCCGGCATCTCTGACAGCTACTTCGGCGCCGACGTCAGCCAGTAGGCCGGCCCCCACCCGACCTTCTCGACACCCCCTGATGCGAAACCGACCCCGAATTCCCCTGTCATGACGTCGGCGAACTGGGATCTCTTCGTGAGTTCCCTGTGGCCGCTCATCAACGGGGCGATCACCGGCACCATCCCGCTCGCGTTGATCTCCTTCGCGATCGGTCTGGTGCTCGCCCTCGTGCTCGCGCTGATGCGGCTCTCCCGCAGCCGGTGGCTCTCGAACACGGCGCGGGTGTACATCTCGATCGTGCGCGGCACTCCGCTGCTGGTGCAACTGTTCGTGATCTTCTACGGCCTGCCGTCGATAGGCATCGTGCTGGGCTACTGGCCCAGCGCGATCATCGCCTTCTCCCTCAATGTGGGCGGCTACGCGGCCGAGGTGATTCGCGCCGCGATCCTGTCGGTGCCCAAGGGCCAGTGGGAGGCGGCCTACATGGTGGGCATGTCCCGCGGCCGGGCGCTCACCCGCATCATTCTGCCGCAGGCCGCCCGGGTGTCGGTGCCGCCGCTGTCGAACACGTTCATCAGCCTCGTGAAGGACACCTCGCTGGCCTCCTTGATTCTGGTCACCGAGCTGTTTCGGGAAGCCCAGCAGATTGCGGCGTTCAGCCAGGAATTCATGCTGCTCTACCTGGAGGCGGCCCTGATCTACTGGATAATCTGCCTCGTGCTGTCCACCGGGCAGGGCGTTCTGGAAAAGCGATTGGACCGCTATGTCGCCCGTTGACCCGCTCGACCCCGCCGACCCGCTCGACCCCGCCGACCCGCTTGACCCGCCAGACCCCGCCGACACGGCGCTGCTCACCGTGCGTGGGCTGCAGAAAAGCTTCGGCAGCACCCGGGTGCTGGAATCCATCGACCTCACGGTGACGCGTGGTCGGGTGCTGGCGCTGATCGGACCGTCGGGTTCGGGTAAGACCACGATCCTGCGCTGCCTGAACGGCCTCGAACTCGCCGACGACGGCACCATCGACGTGGCCGGCACCCTGTCGTTGTCGTTCACCACAGCGCCCAGCCGCAAAGAACTGGCCGCGCTGCGGGACCGCTCGGCCATGGTCTTCCAGCACTACAACCTGTTTCCGCACAAGACGGTGCTGCAGAACGTGATCGAGGGGCCGGTGATCGTGCAACGCCGCAACCGGGCCGAGGTGACCGCAGAGACGCTCGCCCTGCTCGACCGGGTAGGCCTGCTGGAGAAAAAAGACAGTTACCCCTTCGAACTCTCCGGCGGGCAGCAGCAGCGGGTCGGCATCGTGCGCGCCCTCGCGCTGCGACCGGAGCTGCTTCTGTTCGACGAGCCCACCTCGTCGCTCGACCCGGAACTGGTCGGCGACGTGCTGCGGCTCATCAAGGAGCTGGCCGCCGAGGGCTGGACGATGGTCATCGTGACGCACGAACTCGAGTTCGCGCGCGAAGTGGCCTCAGAAATCGCCTTCGTCGACGGCGGCCGCATCGTGGAGCACGGCTCGCCACGGGAGCTGCTGCGCAATCCCCGGCATGAACGCACCCGCCAGTTTCTGCACCGCCTCCTGCACCCGTTCTAACCGTGCGGGTTGCCGCGCGCCGGCAGCGCGCCCTGCGTGTCGGCTCACGGGGCCTGGGTCCCTCGCACGCTCGGGCCTCGACCATCCCGCCGGTCGAGGCGCGACGCAGGAGCGATCGAGACCCCGTAAGCCGATCTTCAGAGCCGGCTCAGGTGTGAGGTTCGGCTCCCGTGGCCTGGCTCCCTCGCACGCTCGGGCCTCGACCGGCGAGAGCGGCACGGGCGGTGAGGGCACGTTCCCGCATCGCGAGAAACAGCGGAAAGGTGAACGCGAACGCGGTGAGCCCGGACAGCACGACGTACAGCCAGGCCCGTTTCATGCCCAGCCGGCGGGCCTCCACGATGATCAGAATGCTGCCGACCACGGCCACGACGAGCAGGTCCACCGTCAGCGACGACACGGCTGGGCCGCTGGTCATCAGGTCTCCGATGAAATTGTTCGCCTGCATGATGGCCAGAGTGTTGAAGATCCAGGTACCCACCAGTCCGGCCACGCTCAAGCCGAGGTACACGTACGCGAGCGGGGTCCAATGTTGTGTCATGCCCCTATTCTGGTCTCCCCCCGTCAGACCCGGGCCAGCAGGTACTCGGTCACCGTTCTCCAGTCCGGAAAGTCGGGGGACAGAAAATGTATGGTCTCCCCCTCGAAGCCGTCCGCTTCACCCGTGCTGCGGTCATCCACGAGAAACTCGCCCCGGTTCAGTCCTTTGTGGTGCGAGAGAATGAGTCGCTGGTACGCCGGGGTGCCCTCTTCCACGCCGAGGTGTTCGTGCACCCACTCGAGCTTGTGCTGCCAGGCGCTGGCGTTGCCCCATGGCGGGGTCGACAGAATGTAGGTGTCGAAGGCCGCGGCCAGGGTTCGAAACGCATCGACGGCGCCGGCCATGGGCTCCATGCGGGCGTAGATGCCGGGCACCTCGTTGAGACATTTCTCGAAACGGACATACTCCGCGTTGGTCAACCGGTCGATGCCCGACTGCACGTTGACGAGCGTGTTGTCCAGGTCAATGTACAGAATTTTCTTCATGCCACTCTCCCCGAACGCACCGGCCCTGGTGAGTTCCCACCCGACAATGACAGGGACCGGCCACGGCGGCAATCCCCGCCCCTCCCCCCAAACGGGTCAGGATCCGGGCGGGCCCGTCCGGGAACGCCGGGCGTCGGGTCAGTCCGGTGTCACCACCTCGCTGAAGCCCTGGTCGGTCACTCGAATGCTCAGCCGGGCCGGGATCTGCTCCTTCATCGACTCGACATGGCTGATCAGCCCGATCGTGCGCCCGCCGGCCCGCAGCGTGTCGAGGGTGCCCATCGCCGTCTCCAGGGTTTCGCTGTCGAGCGAACCGAAGCCCTCGTCGACGAACAGGGTGTCCAGGGTGACGCCCCCGGCCTGGGCCGAGACGACCTCGGCCAGGCCGAGCGC
>JAWOHA010000053.1:0-3834 GCA_046496385.1 Cryobacterium sp.
GCTTCGCTTTCGGTTCCTCTCCCCTTGTGGCTAGGGGAATCGCACCAGCGACGTCAGGCTGGTCTTCCTCAGTTTCCTCTCCCCTTGCGGGAAAGGTTAGGTGAGGGGCATCGGCGCGGGACATGACCCCTCGACGCGGGACATGACCGAAACCGGGACTGCGGCCATCGACAGTCTCCACATCGTGTCCCAAGCCACTCGCTGCACCATCGTCAGTCATCATTTCTTGATGCTTGATTCAGATGCACAAGTGCGCTATCATCTGTCGAGGTGCTGATATGAGAACCACGCTCGACATACCCGAGAAGCTCCTGCACGACGTGTCCGCCATCGTGAAGGCCAAGTCGCGCAGCAAGGCGGTGAGCATCGCGCTTGGTGAGTTCGTGAAGCGACGGCGGCGCGAACTGCTCCTGTCCCTCCGCGGCCGCGTTGACGTCGAGGACACCAGCCGCGAACTGGAGGAGGCCGAACTTGGCGAAACCAAGGGTCATCGTTGACACCTCGGTGTGGGTCGATTTCCTGCGCGGTTCCCGCGCCGGCCACGCGGCCGAGGCCGAGCGGCTGGTCCGCGCAGGCCGCGCCGCGACCTGCGGCATAGTCCGCGCCGAACTGCTGGCTGGGGTCAGGACCGACAAAGACCGTCTTCTCGTCCTGGAGGGCCTCGAAGGTCTCGACTACTTCGAGACGACCGCGCAGGCCTGGACCCGCGCCGGCGAACTCGCCGCAACTCTGCGGGCCAAGGGCCGCACCGTGCCGATTACCGACTGCATCGTCGCCGCGGTTGCGATCGAGAACGCCGGTGCGGTGCTGACTTCGGACAACCACTTCCGTCAGATGCCCGGCCTTTCCCTGCACGCCTCAGCCTAGTGCGGGACAGCCGACAGCTAACGGCTGGCGGCTGACAGCCTGAGCAAACCCGGGATTGTCCCTAGCGGACCTGGGCGACGGGACTGTACCGAGGTTTGCGCTATGCCACCCACCCACGGCTCGCTTCACGCCGCAGACGGGCCATCGCCCCGGTCGCGGACTCGGCCCCGGGTTTGAGGCCCGGCAATCGCCACTGCCTTGGCCCCGGCAATCGTCCCGACGCTCATCCCTGCCCTGACCCTCGTCCTGAACCCGGCCTTGGCCCCGGTCCTGGCTCCGAGACTGAGCCCGGACGTGACCCTGAGGCTTAAGTCCCGATTGTACCCGGACTTGAGTCCGGCATTCAGCCCCGACTTCGTTACCAGGCTCGTCCTGAGGACCGTCCCCGGGGTCACTCCCCCATTCAACCCGGTAGCCAAACCGGAGTTCGATTCCAGGCTCACCCTCAGGTCCGATTCCGGGTCCAATGTGGAACTCGCTTCGAGGGCTGCAACCGGGGTCGAAGCCGGGCTGCCAATCCGGGGGCTTGTCCGCAGAGGATTCCCGCAGTATAATATCGTGCTCTCCCGGGGGACGGCCTGACAGCCAGACCGATTGTTGCCGGCAACGGCAGAAGGAACGACCATGTCCGACATAACCAAACGGATATCCGCTTGGGAAGCCAAGACCGACCCCGAGCGCGTGAAGCTCACCCTGGACAAGATCCACACCAAGATGACCGAACGCTACAGGGCTGCGATGGGAGCGCTGTGTGCGATGGAAGAGCAGGTGCGGACCGTCCTGAACACGCAGAACGTTCACACCATCCACTACGTGCCCTACCTGAACTACGGCCGGCAGATGCACAAGATGAGCAAGCAGGAAATCAGCGGCAACAGCGCCCAGCTTGCGGCCCAGGTGCTGTTGGAGAAGTGGGCGGCGCGCGGGCTGGACCCCAACGTGCTGGCGGCCATCCGGACCGAGGTCTTCAACATCGTCGCTCCGACGCCGTAGCCCGAGACCGGGCCGCCGGGCTATTGACAAGCCCGACGACTTGACTAGAGTACGGGCATGAGGTCCAGTGTTCGGCAGACCTCAACGACCCTTGGGGCCATCCTCCTCCTCGGCGCGCTGACGAGCGCGCGGGGGCAGTACCTCGAAGCGACGATACCGGTCGGCGACTCGCCCTACAACCTGATGTGGTCGCCAATCGGCAACAAGGTCTACGTCGCCAACACGCAGGATGGCACGGTCTCGGTCATCGACGGCGCGACGAATGCCGTCATAGCCACCATCTTGGTTGAAGACTACCCCGATATGTTCGCGCTCAACACGGTCAACGGCAAAGTCTACTGCCCTTCCGGCAGCGAGGACCGACTGAACGTCATCTGCGCGTACGGCGATACCCTCATCAGGAAGGTGCGGCTGAGCGGTTACCCTCTGTGGCCGGTCTACAACGAGCGGCGCAACAAGCTTTACGTCAGCGGTGTGGACGACTACCGACTCTACGCGCTGGACGGACACGCGGACACGGTCGTCGAAGTGCTGAGCATCCGCCGCCCCATGTGGCTGTCTGTGCAGCGGGAGACCGACAGGTTGCTCGTTTCGTCGACTTGGAGCAGCGACACGCTAGTTGTCGTCGATTGCGGTGCCGACACGGTCACGGTCCGGCAGCCCTTGGTTCGCCACATCAAGTCCGCACCGCGAGTCGGACCGGCAGGCACGGTTTACGTGCCTTGCGAGTCGCTAGTCGAAGTGTACTCTCCGGATTGCAGGGAGCACTTGGCCTCGATCAGTACGCCAATCTACGCTCCTCGGTCCTCCGCGTACTGCCCGCTCACAGCGAAGCTCTACGTCGGGGACCTCAACCGTGCGGGCATAGCTGTGGTAGACTGCCAAAGCAACGAAGTCGTGCGTACGGTCGCGGCCGGCGAGCAGGCGTACGACCTAATCTGCGATACCATCAGTGGCAGGCTCTACGCGCTGTGCAACCGGAAGGTGCTGGTGTTCGACACACGGAACGACTCGCTACGTGCAGAGGTAATGCTCTCTGGCTATAGCGAATTCCTCACTTGGAACCCGGCAAACCGGAGGTTGTACGCCAGCTGCTACCACGGCAACACGGTTTTCGTGATCCGAGATACGGTCTCCGGTCTAGTGGACGACTGGACTGGAGCTAGTGCGCAGCACGCGCGTGCGAACCTGTTGCTCGGCGGTATCACACTCCCCCCCGGCCAGCAGGGCCAGCTTCTCGACGCATCCGGCCGCAAGGTTGCAGAACTTCGGCCGGGACCGAACGACCTGAGCCGGTTGTCGCCTGGCGTCTACTTCGTCGTTGCGGGTCGAGGGGCGATGGCGCCCCGCAAGGCAGTCATCGTCCGGTAGCGCCGGGGCAACCCGGCCCCCGCCCTCCCCCGGTTGACACCGCTGGCCGCACTAATATGATTGAGTGCCGCCGTGGAGACCTTCTCGCTCAAAACCCATCACCGTGAGGAGTTGGTCGATATCACCGGCAGGGTGAACGGAATTGTCGAGCGGCTCGGCATCGCGGAAGGCATCTGCTGGGTGTCGGTGCCGCACACGACCGCGGCCGTAACCGTGAACGAGGGCTTCGACCCGGATGTGGCCGCCGACATCACCGCCGCGCTGGGGCGCATCGTGCCGCGGTCGGCCGGCTATGCGCACGCCGAGGGCAACTCGGACGCGCACGTGAAGGCGACGCTGGTCGGCTCCTGCCAGGCGGTGCCGGTCGAAGGCGCCCGCATCACCCTCGGGCAGTGGCAGGCGGTGTTCTTCTGCGAGTTTGATGGACCGCGCACGCGCGAGGTCCGCATCAAGGTGATTGCGGGGTGACGGGCAGGATGTCCCGGCCCCGCCAGTGCACAAAGGCAGTTCCGAATCGAGCGCGAGTCGCCGGCGAATCGCGCCACTATTGGAGGATTGATGCATAAGAAGCTCTTCATACCCGGACCGACCGAGGTCCGCAAG
>JAWOHA010000108.1:0-11635 GCA_046496385.1 Cryobacterium sp.
GCGATCGGCTCACCGGGTCTCGATCCCTCGCAAGCTCGGGCCTCGACCGGCGGAGCGGCGGGACCGCGGTGCGGCGGAGCGGCGGAGCGGCGGGACAGCGTGGCCCTAGGAGCGCTCGTAGACCCAGGGCAGCGCGCCGATCGTGAGGCGGTGTCGGCCGCCCGCGTCATCCATCCGCCGGTCATCGGCAGAAGCCACGTCGCCTTCCCAGAACACCGTGAGACCCGCACCCGTGCCGCCCATGCGAGAGGTGAACAGGCGCGGCGGCTGGGCACGCTGGGCGGCCAGAATCTGATCGACCGAGCCGTGCCCCACGAGGCCGTGCAGGGTCACCCAGGTGGGCGACACCAGGGTGAACACCCCGGTGGCGTGACGCTGCAGGGCCGCGGAGGGCCGCATCCACTCGGCGTCAATGCACTCATCGGCGGCGAGAGCCAGCGTGCCGCCGGGGTCACGAGCCAGAAAGAACCAGGTGCGCATGCGTTTGGGAATACCCGCCGGTGGCACCCAGCACGAACTCGACACCAGGGCGCACTCCGACAGTCGTAGCCCGGTCTCCTCCCACACTTCTCGTACGGCCGCGCGTCGCACACCGGGTTCCTCCCCACCGGTCGACGCCCCCTCACCGGCCACCGCGAGGCGGTCCTGCGGGTCTACGGCACCGCCGGGAAACACCCACGCACCCGCGAATGACCCGCGGTGCCGGGGCCGCTCGAGCAACAGCACCTCGGGGCCGTACACAGCGTCGCGCAGCAGCACGACCGTGGCCGCCACACCCAGCGCGACCGTGGCCGCGCCCACCGTTTCACCCTGATCAACCATGCCTGTCGCTCCGTCGCGTCGCCCCAACGTCACACTACCGCGCGAGACCCGACCCACCCGGGTAGGCTTCCGCACATGCTCACCGACGGCGCCCTCCCGACTCAGAACCCGGCACTCCCGGTGACCGAACGCCTCGCCGCACCGCAGCGCAGCAGTCGGCTCACCCGCCGCCTGCTCGCCCCGAACCCCGGCCCCATGACCCTCGACGGCACCAACAGCTACCTGCTGGCACAGCCCGGCCAGGCGCATGTCGTGGTCGTCGACCCAGGACCGCTCGATGAGCGCCACCTCACCACGCTCGCACAGGCAGGGCGGGTCGCTCTGATCATCATCACCCACCAGCACGCCGACCATACCGCGGGCAGCGCCCGGCTCGCCGAGCTGACGGGCGCACCGGTGCGGGCCTTCGACCCGGTGTTCTGCATCGGCGCCCCACCGCTGCGAAACGGCGAAGAGATTGACGCGGCCGGTGTGCACCTGCGCATTGTCGCCACTCCCGGGCACACTGCCGACTCGATCTGCGTGCACCTGCCCGCAGACGGGCCCACCGGTTCTGTGCTCACGGGCGACACCATCCTCGGCGCCGGCAGCACAGTGATCGGGCATCCTGACGGCACCCTGCGCGATTACCTGCACTCGCTCGCCACGCTGCAGGCGATCGGTCCGGCCACGGTGCTGCCCGCCCACGGCCCGGCCGGCGATGACCTCGCCGCGGTCTGCGCGCGGTATCTGCAGCACCGGCACGACCGGCTCCGGCAGGTGCGCGAGGCGCTGCAGCTGCTCGGCCCGCAGGCCACCGTCGAGCAGGTCACCGACCGGGTGTATTCCCAAACGGATGCCCGTGTGCGCTTCGCCGCCGAGGCGTCTGTGCGCACCCAGCTGGCCTACCTCACCGGCAACGACGACCTCTGAACCTCTGAACCCTCTGGCCTCTGGCACCATCGGGGCGCACGCGCGATACTGGGGCTATGGCCGAGAACAAGACCCAGCCGACGCAGGCCTCCGTGGCAGACTTTCTCAACGCGGCGACACCCGCCCGCCGCCGTGACGACGGCAAGACCCTCGACGGGATCTTCCGCGAGGTGACGGGCCTGAAACCTGTTTTGTGGGGGCCGTCGATCGTGGGCTACGGCAGCTACCGGTACGTGTCACCGGCGAACCCGCGCACGCGCGGCGACTGGATGAAGACGGGATTCTCGCCGCGCAAGGCGCAACTGTCGCTGTACGGGCTCAAAGACCTCCCCGAGGGCGCCGCTCTACTCCCCCAGCTCGGCGCATACACCGAGGGTGCCGGGTGCGTGTACGTGAAGACGCTCGACGACATCGACGTGGGCGTACTGCGCCGGCTGATTGCGATCGCCGCATCCCGGGGTGACGACACGGCACCCCGGGCGTAGCGCGAGCATGCGCCACGGGCGCGGGGTGCCGCAGCGAACGGGGCTAGAAGTCCCAGTCGTCGTCTTCGGTGTTCACGGCCTTGCCGATCACGTAAGACGAACCCGACCCGGAGAAGAAGTCGTGGTTCTCGTCGGCGTTGGGTGACAGGGCCGACAGGATCGCCGGGTTCACGTCGCAGACGTCCTTGGGGAAGATGGCCTCGAAGCCGAGGTTCATCAACGCCTTGTTGGCGTTGTAGTGCAGGAACTTCTTCACGTCTTCGGTCAGGCCGAGCTCGTCGTAGAGGTCCTGCGTGTACTGCACCTCGTTCTCGTAGAGTTCGAAGACCAGGTTGAAGGCGTAGTCCTTGATCTCGTCGCGGCGCTCCTGGGTCTCTTTCTCCATGCCCTTCTGAAACTTGTACCCGATGTAGTACCCGTGCACGGCTTCATCGCGAATGATCAGACGGATGAGGTCGGCCGTGTTGGTCATGCGGGCGCGGCTGGAAAACCACATCGGCAGGTAGAAGCCCGAGTAGAACAGGAACGACTCCAGCAACACCGAGGCGACCTTGCGCTTGAGCGGGTCGTCACCCTGGTAGTAGTCCATCACGATCTGCGCCTTGCGCTGCAGGTTCTCGTTCTCCGTCGACCAGCGGAACGCCTCGTCGATGTCCTTGGTGTTGCTCAGGGTGGAGAAGATCGACGAATAGCTCTTGGCGTGCACCGACTCCATGAACGCGATGTTCGTGTAGACGGCTTCTTCGTGCGGCGTGATCGAGTCAGGAATGAGCGAGACGGCGCCCACGGTGCCCTGGATCGTGTCGAGCAGGGTCAGGCCCGTGAACACCCGCAGGGTGAGCTGCTGCTCCACCGGCGTGAGCTGGTTCCACGACTGGATGTCGTTGCTCAGCGGAATCTTCTCGGGCAGCCAGAAGTTGTTGGTCAACCGGTTCCAGACGTCGACGTCTTTCTCGTCTTCGATCTTGTTCCAGTTGATCGCGTCAACGTGCGAGATCAGCTTCAGTCTGGGGCTACTCATGATGCTTCTTTCTTTGATCCGCCGGTGTTCCGGGTGTTCACGGTCACGTCACTTACAGTGCGCAGGAGACACAACCTTCGATTTCGGTGCCCTCGAGGGCCATCTGGCGCAGCCGGATGTAGTAGATCGTCTTGATGCCCTTTTTCCAGGCGTAGATCTGGGCCTTGTTGATGTCGCGGGTCGTGGCGGTGTCTTTGAAGAACAACGTGAGCGAGAGGCCCTGGTCCACGTGCTGCGTCGCCGCGGCGTACACATCGATGATCTTCTCGGCGCCGATTTCATAGGCGTCCTGGTAGAAGGCCGTGTTGTCGTTCGTCATGAACGGCGCCGGGTAGTACACCCGGCCCAGCTTGCCTTCCTTGCGAATCTCGATCTTCGCCGCGATCGGGTGGATCGACGCGGTGGAGTTGTTGATGTACGAGATCGACCCGGTCGGCGGCACGGCCTGCAGGTTCTGGTTGTAGATGCCGTGCGCCATGACGGACGCCTTCAGCTCGGCCCAGTCAGCCTGTGTCGGAATGTGCACCCCGGCCTGCGTGAACAGTTCGGCGCCGCGCGCCGTGACGGGAGTCCAGGCCTGCTCGGTGTACTTGTCGAAGAAGGTGCCCGAGGCGTACGCGGAGTCCTCGAAGCCCTCGAACGCGCGGCCGCGCTCGATGGCGATCGTGTTGGAGGCCTGCAGGGCGTGGAACAGCACCGTGTAGAAGTAGATGTTGGTGAAGTCGATGCTCTCGTCACTGCCGTAGTAGATGCGCTCCCGGGCGAGGTAACCGTGCAGGTTCATCTGGCCCAGGCCGATGGCGTGCGAGCGGTCGTTGCCGTCTTCGATGGAGCGCACGGATGAGATGTGGCTCTGCTCCGAGACCGCGTTCAGGCCACGAATGGCCGTGTCGACGGTGCGACCGAGGTTGCCGGAGTCCATCGCCAGGGCGATGTTCATCGACCCGAGGTTGCAGGAGATGTCCTTGCCGATCTCGTTGTAGGAGAGGTCCTCGTTGTACGTGGTCGGGGTGTTCACCTGCAGAATCTCCGAGCAGAGGTTCGACATGTTAATGCGGCCCTTGATCGGGTTGGCCTTGTTCACCGTGTCCTCGAACATGATGTACGGGTAACCGGACTCGAACTGGATCTCCGCGAGGGTCTGGAAGAAGTCGCGGGCCTTCATCTTGCTCTTCTTGATGCGGGGGTTGTCGACCATCTCGTGGTACTTCTCCGACACGGAGATATCCGCGAAGGGCACCCCGTAGACGCGCTCCACGTCGTAGGGCGAGAACAGGTACATGTCCTCCCCCTTCTTCGCCAGCTCGAAGGTGATGTCAGGAATGACCACACCGAGGGACAGCGTCTTGATGCGCACCTTCTCGTCGGCGTTCTCGCGCTTGGTGTCGAGAAAACGCATGATGTCGGGGTGGTGCGCGTGCAGGTAGACCGCGCCGGCACCCTGGCGGGCACCGAGCTGATTGGCGTAGCTGAAAGAGTCTTCCAGCAGCTTCATGACGGGGATGATGCCGCTGGACTGGTTTTCGATCTGCTTGATCGGGGCGCCGGACTCACGGATGTTCGAGAGCAGCAGCGCCACACCGCCGCCGCGCTTGGACAGCTGCAACGAGGAGTTGATGCCGCGGGAGATGGACTCCATGTTGTCTTCGATGCGCAAGAGGAAGCAGGAGACGAGTTCGCCGCGCTGTGCCTTGCCGGAGTTGAGGAAGGTGGGGGTGGCGGGCTGGAACCGACCGGCCACGATCTCTTCGACCAGGGCCACGGCGAGCAACTCGTCGCCCTGGGCCAGGCCGAGGGCGCTCATCACGACGCGGTCTTCGAAACGTTCCAGGTAACGCTTGCCGTCGAAGGTTTTCAGCGTGTACGAGGTGTAGTACTTGAACGCGCCGAGGAAGGTCTGAAAGCGGAACTTCTTCGAGTAGGCGAGGTCGTTCAGTTTCGTGATGAACTCAAACGAGTACATGTCGAGTACGGCCTGCTCGTAGTACTCGTGCTCCACGAGGTAGTCGAGGCGCTCACGCAGCGAGTGGAAGAAGACCGTGTTCTGGTTCACGTGCTGCAGGAAGAATTCCCGAGCGGCGTCCTTGTCCTTGTCGAACTGGATCTCTCCGTCGGGTCCGTACAGGTTGAGCATGGCGTTGAGGGAGTGGTAATCCATTCCCTGGCCCGCAGGAGCCTCATAGGGGGTGGTCCTCACGGCTGTCGTGTCCAAAATGCGTCCAATCCGTCGTGGACGATGCGTACATCATCCGGTGTTCCAAATACTTCAATGCGATACAGGTGCGGCACGCCACACTTCTGGGCGATGATGTCACCGGCCAGGCAGTATGCCTCACCGAAATTCGTGTTGCCCGTTCCGATCACGCCACGGATCAGGGAGCGGTTGTGTTCGTTGTTGAGAAATCTGATGACCTGTTTGGGAACGGCGCCGCCGTTGATGCCGCCGCCGTAGGTGGGCAGGCACAAGACGTAGGGTTCGGTCACCGTGAGGGGTTCGTCCTGCGCGTGCAGAGGGATGCGCAGGGCCGGGCGGCCCAGCTTCTCGACGAAGCGAGCCGTGTTTCCCGAGACGCTGGAGAAGTAGACCAGGTCTGCCATCGCGGTCGCGGAGCCCGTGGTTACGCCAACCGGGCAGCGAGCTCGTTGATCTTGTCGGGGCGAAAACCCGACCAGTGATCTTCGTCGGTGATCACGACAGGAGCCTGCAGGTAGCCCAGCGCCTTGACGGCTTCGAGGGCGGTCTCATCCACGGACAGGTCCAGAATCTTGTACTCGATACCCTTGTTGTCCAGGGCGCGGTAGGTGGCGTTGCACTGCACGCAGGAGGGTTTCGTGTAGACCGTGATTGCCATGGTTATGGCCCTTCTCTCAAGATTTGTCGGTGTCTGCATGTCGTTTCTCAGGTGGATCAGATGCTGTGGATCTGGTGGCCCGGGCGACGAAGTTGTCTGCGGGGCTGTAGTGCCCTGCTGGACTCCCAATACTACATGTAGTGATTGTGATTAGGAATGGCCACTACATGCTGTAGTTACAATTCTGTAGTTATCCACCGACAGGCTCAGAGTTCTGCACAGGCGGCCACCGGATTCACCGCTGAATTCCGCGGTTGCGGCCGGGCCGGCCACCGAGTTATCCACAGCCCGGTGGCAGCGGAATATTCTCCTGAACTCTTGCTCCGAAACGCGCTGCGGCGTGTCGCAGCCGGGCATGCGGAAGGCCGGAACGGCATGCGTTCCGGCCTTCGGCATCGTGCCGCGCGTGTGCGGCGGTGTCGCGGTGTTACTCGGTGAGCGGCGCCAGGTTCGGGTCGTTGGCGTACGCCTCGGACGCGTTCTCCACGGTCACGATCACCGGGGGGATCAGGTAGGCCGGAACGATCTTGTTGCCGTTGTCGTAGGTGTCATCGTTGGTCTCGGGAGTGTCTCCGACCTGGAGGGCCTTGACCATCTCGATGGCCTGGGCCACGAGCACGCGGGTGTCCTTGTTAATGGTGGAGTACTGCTCTCCGGCCATGATCGACTTGACCGACTCCACTTCGGAGTCCTGACCGGTGACGATCGGAATGTCCTTACCGGCAGATTTCACCGAGGTGATGATCGCCCGGGCGAGGGTGTCGTTCGGGGACAGCACGCCGTGCAGTTCCTTGTCGCCATAGGTGCTGGTGAGCAGGGAGTCCATGCGGCTCTGCGCGTTCTCGGGCTTCCAGTCCGCGGTGGCGGTCTGCTTGATGTCGGTCTGACCGGATGCGACGACGAGCGTGCCGTCATCGATCTTCGGCTGCAGAATGCTCATCGCGCCGTTGAAGAACACCGGGGCGTTGGCGTCGGCCGAGTTGCCCGAGAACAGCTCGATGTTGTACGGACCCTCGCCCTTCTGATCGGCCAGGCCGTCGAGCAGGGCCTGGCCCTGCAGCTCTCCCACCTTGAAGTTGTCGTAGGCCACGTAGTAGTCCACGTTGTCGGTGTTGAGGATCAAGCGGTCGTAAGCGATCACGACGGCGCCGGCATCGACGGCGTCTTTCACCTGGGTGCCGAGCTGGCCGCCGTCCTGGGCGCCGATGATGATGACCTTGGCACCGTTGGTGATCATGGCCGAGATCTGATCCTGCTGGTCCTTCACCGTGGTGGAGGCGCCGGCGTACTGCACATCGCCCTGGAACCCGGCGTCAGCGAGACCGTCCTCGAAGAGGCTGCCGGCCAGTACCCAGTTTTCCGACGTCTTCGACGGCAGGGCCACACCGATCACGGAATCTTCGGCGAACCCGCTGACATCGCCCGATCCGGCCGTGGTGTCGGCACGGGTCGAGCAGCCCGAGAGCGCCATCAGCGCGACGGCAGCGATCGCTGTGACCGTGAAAATTTTTCGCATGTCAATCACTTTCTGTTGAGGGTACACATGAGGGGAAAGTCAGATGGTGGCGACGTGCGCCTAGTTGGTGGGCAGGTCCGGGGGGCGCACGGTGCTCGGGGTGCCCGAGGCGGGCACGACGGCCGGGGCCGGTTCGGGGGGCGCGAGCGGGGTGCGCCGGCGGGTCATCAGGCCGATCAGAGACGGGCGGCCCTGACGCTTGTTCCAGACGTCGACGCCCACGGCCACCAGAAGCACGAGGCCCTTGATGATCTGCACGAGGTCGCTGCCCACGCCGAGAAGCTGCAAGCCGTTGTTGAGCACGGCCATGACCAGGCCACCCACGATCGACCCGATGACGGTTCCGATGCCTCCCGAGACGGCGGCGCCGCCGATGAAGACCGCGGCGATCGCGTCCAGCTCCCAGCTCAGGCCGTCCTGGGGGCCGGATGCCCCGGCGCGGGCCACGAAGATCATGCCGGCCAGCGAGGCCAGGACCGACATGTTCATCATGACGAGAAAGTTCACCCGGCGGCTGTTCACGCCGGAGAGTTCTGCGGCGAGCTTGTTGCCGCCGACCGCGTAGACGTGCCTGCCGATGATGGTGTTGCGGGTCACGAAGGCGTAGACCAGCACGAGCACGCCGAGGATGATGCCCGAAACGGGGAAGCTGGTGCCGACCCGGCCGCCGGCGAAGAGGAACGTGGCGTAGATGACCACGGCATCGAGCAGCCCCACCTTGAGGATGCTCACCCAGAGCGGAGACATCTCCGAGCCCATCGTCTTCTGCACACGGCGGGCGCGCCACTCGCGCACCGCGATGGCCACGGCCACGATGATGCCCAGCAGCAGGGTGAGGTTGTTGTAGCCCGTGTTCGGGCCGATCTCGGGCAGATAGCCGGCGCCGATCACGGTGAATCCCTCGGGCACCGGCACGGTGTTGGCGTTGCCGATCAGCTGGTTGCCGCCGCGAAAGATGAGCATGCCGGCCAGGGTCACGATGAACGCCGGCACCCCCACGTAGGCGACCCAGATGCCCTGCCAGGCGCCGATCAGCACGCCCACCACCAGCCCCAGCACGATGGCGAACGGCCAGGAGAAGTTCCACTCGGCCATCGAGGTGGCCACGATGATGCCGGCGAAGGCGGCAACGGATCCGACCGACAGGTCGATGTGTCCGGCGATGATCACCATGACCATGCCGATGGCCAGAATCAGGATGTAGGAATACTGGCTGACCAGGTTGATGAGGTTGCCCGAGGAGAGGGTGAGCCCATCCGTCAGAATCTGGAACAGCACAATGATCGCGATCAGGCTGAAAAGAATACCGAACTGGCGAATATTCACCTTGCCGCCGAAGATCTTGCGACCGGGGGTCTTCTTCTGACCGCTGGCTGTGACTGAGTCTGTGCTCATCTCGACTGCACCTTCTTCTTTGCGCTGGTCATGCTCTTCATCAATGTCTCCGGGTCTGCGACGGCGCCGTCGATGCAATCGGTGATCGCACCCTCAAAAATTGTGTAGATCCGGTCGGCCAGGCCGAGCAGTTCGGGCAGCTCCGAGCTGATCAGAATGACGCCCTTGCCCTGTGCGGCGAGGGACTGGATGATGCCGTAGATCTCGTACTTCGCTCCCACGTCGATGCCGCGGGTGGGTTCGTCGAGAATGAGAATGTCCGGGTCGGTGAACATCCACTTCGCCAGCACCACCTTCTGCTGGTTGCCGCCCGAGAGCGTGCTCACCCCCTCGTTCACGCTCGGCGTCTTGATGCGCAGGTTTTTGCGGTATTCCTCGGCGATCGCGAACTCCTTGGAGTCGTTGACGACCGATCCGGCCGAGATCTTGCTGAGCTTGGCCGAGACCACGGAGCGTTTGATGTCATCGAGCAGATTCAGACCGAGCGCCTTGCGGTCTTCGCTCACGTAGGCCAGTCCGTGTCCGATGGCCTCGGCCACGCTGCGGAGCTGGATTTCCTTGCCGTCCTTGAAGATCTGACCCGACAGGAACGTGCCGTAGGAGCGGCCGAAGACGCTCATCGCCAGCTCGGTGCGGCCGGCCCCCATCAGACCGGCGATGCCCACGATCTCACCCCGGCGCACGGTGAGGTTGCTCCCCTTGGCCACTCTGCGTTCCGCGATCTGCGGATGTTGCACGGTCCAGTCCCGCACCTCGAAGAACACCTCGCCGATATTCGGGGTGCGGTCGGGAAAACGGCTTTCGAGGCTGCGGCCCACCATGCCGCGGATGATGCGGTCTTCGTTCACTCCGTCGGCCTGCACGTCGAGGGTTTCGATGGCGCGGCCGTCACGGATGATCGTAATCGAGTCGGCGACCTGTTCGATCTCGTTGAGCTTGTGCGAAATCATGATGGAGCTGATGCCCTTGCTTTTCAGGCCCCGGATCAGGTCGAGCAGGTGCTGGGAATCGGACTCGTTCAGGGCTGCGGTGGGCTCGTCGAGAATGAGCACCTTCACGCTCTTGTTCAGGGCCTTGGCGATTTCTACGAGCTGCTGCTTGCCCACGCCGATGTTCTTGATCAGGGTGTCGGGGTCATCACGCAATCCGACGCGAGCGAGCAGTTCCAGTGCGGTGCGCTTGGCGCCGACCCAGTCGATCGCACCCCAGCGGGTGGGTTCGTTGCCCAGAAAAATGTTCTCGGTGATCGAGAGCTCGGGAATGAGGGCGAGCTCCTGGTGGATGATGGCGATGCCGGCCTCTTCGCTGGAACGAATGTCCTTGAAGCGCATCTCGGCACCCTGAAAGACGATGTCGCCGGAGTAACTGCCGTACGGGTAGACGCCCGAGAGCACCTTCATGAGGGTGCTCTTGCCGGCGCCGTTCTCGCCGCAGATGGCGTGGATCTCGCCGGCATTGACCGTGATCGAGACGTCTGAGAGCGCCTTCACACCGGGGAACTCCTTGGTGATGGAGCGCATCTCCAAAATGACGTGGTGCACCACGGGCGTACGGCCGGGTTGGTTGCTCACTGCGGGATTGCTCACTGGCGTGACCTCGATGTCAGAGGAACAGAATGCGGGAATGAGCGTCAGTGTGACCGTTCACATTGCCTTATATTCGCGGTCCTCCAGCACCGTGTCAAGCGGAAGTCAGTAACGCTTGGGTAACAAGCCCCGGGGGTGCGCGGCGACGCCGGATGACGCGCGCACCACGAGCCGCGCTTCGGGGGGTGACTGCGTCTGTCCCGACTCCCCCTGCACCTCGGCCAGCAGCAGCGCGAGGGCCCGCCGACCGGTGGCGGGAAAGTCCTGGTGCACGGTCGTGAGCGGCGGCCAGCTGTGCCGGGCGAGCGGAATGTCATCGAAACCCACCACGCTCACGTCTTCCGGCACGCGCAGCCGGGCGTCATGCAGGGCGTGCAACAGCCCCAGCGCCATCTCGTCGTTGGCGGCGAACACGGCCGTGAAATCCCGCATCCGCAGCAGCTCCTGCCCGGCGAAGTAGCCGAAATCCGCCGTCCAGTCGCCCAGAATCGGCGGATGGGTGGACAGCTCCGCGTCGTCGATCTCGTCGAGGAACCCCCGCATGCGCGCCTCCGCTTCGACCCTGACTGGGCTGCGGCGCGGCAAGACGCTGCCGGACCAACTGGAGCACAGCGCGAGCGTTCTCGCATGATCGGCCAGCGTGCACTCGCTCGACCTCGCATTGGCTTCGCTCCATCGCCCGCTGTCTGGCCTCTTCGCAACGCTTGCTCCGTGTCGATGCCTGGCAGGTCTTCTCAACTTCGGCCTTGCCGCCGCGGATCTTGGCACACCGCGCGTCGACCTCCGTCTTCTCCTCGCACGCCCTCTTTGCCGCCAGCGTAGGTAGTTGAAACGTCTTGGCCGGCACAGTTCAGTAATAGTGGTTGCTTGGCTTCATTGCCCAGCCTCGACGCTGCAGTCGACTGAGCCCCAAAAGTATAACCACAGTCCAGCCTCACGAGATCGCCGTATCGCGATCTCGCTCTGAGTCTGGGATGCATACACCAGAAGTTCCTCCCCAAGTGCGCATGCCTGCTGCGGTGAAACACGCAGGTAATCCAGGTGAT
>JAWOHA010000164.1:0-11731 GCA_046496385.1 Cryobacterium sp.
CAGGGGAGCCGGGACCGTGAGCGCGAGCAGGGTCGCCAAGGCCAGCAGGCGGTGGGTTACGGCAACGCGGCGGGAGCGGCTCGCCAACGCGCAGGGGCGCCCCATGCGGTCTCGCTTTCTCACGGCTTGACCACCGTCCACGAGCGCACCTCGCTGTAGGGACCGCGCAGACCCGCGCCGTCCACGGCATAGACGCGCCAGTAGGCCACGCCCGCGTCGCGCTCGGTAGCCTCCACCTCCTGAAAGGCCGGCCGATGGTGCGCGGGCCTGCATGGGTGGACCCGACTCAGACGTGGCGGCCGGCGCAGACGCACCGGGCGAACCGGCCGGTCAGCGCGTGAGCGGAGTTGGGCTGTCGTCCTGCGTGGTCTCGATCCCTCGCAAGCTCGGGCCTCGACCGGCGAGGGCGCCCGACCGGCGAGGGCGCCCGACCGGCGGGGCTGCGGGCCTCGACCGGCGAGGGCGCCCGACCGGCGGGCCGGCACGGAACGTAGGCTGAACGCATGAAGACTGAGAAGCCGCGCGCGGTCATCGCCGGGGCATCCGGTTTCATCGGCCAGCGCATGCTGCGGGAGCTGCGTGCCCAGGGCTACTCCGTCTCGCGGATCGGCCGCGCCGGGCCCGACGCCCGCTGGAGCGACGAGGCCGGCGTGCGTGCCCTCATTGACGGCGCCGACCTGGTGCTGAACCTGGCCGGCAAGAGCGTGAACTGCCGCTACACCGACCTGAACCGCGACGAACTGGTGCGATCGCGCGTGGAGACCACCCGGCAGATTCGCCACGCCATCGCCAGTAGCACCCGACCGCCCCGACTCTGGCTGAATGCGAGCGGCGTCACAATCTACCGCGACGCCCTCGACCAGGCCATGACCGAACGCAGCGGCGAACCGGGCGCCGGCTTCTCGGCCGACCTGGCGAAGCACTGGGAAGACGAGTTCTTCAGCGGAGACCTGCCCGGCACCCGCCGCGTCGCGCTGCGCCTGGCCATCGTGCTCGGCGACGGCCCGGCCACACGCGTGCTACTGCGCCTGGCCCGATTGGGCATCGGCGGCACCCAGTACGACGGTCGCTGGTTTTCGCACCGTCGCTACCGCAGCATCGGCGCTCCGGCCCGCGGCGCCAACTCCGCGCCGGCCCGCTGGTCGCGCGGCCGGCAGAAGTTCAGCTGGATCCACATCGACGACGTGGTGGGCAGCATCCGTTTCATCGATGACACCGCCGATCTCACGGGGCCGGTCATTCTCTCCGCTCCGCAGGCCAGCGACAACCGTGAACTCATGGCCACGCTGCGTCGCCGCGTGGGCGCCCGACTGGGCCTGCCCGCATATCGGTGGATGCTGGAACCGGCCCTGTGGGCGCTGCGCACCGAGCCCGACCTGGTGCTCAGAAGCCGGTGGGTTGTACCCGAGCGGCTGCTCGCGGCCGGCTACCGGTTTCGGTGGACCGACCTCGACGCCGCCGTGCAGAACATCGTGCGCCCGCAGGCCTGAGCGGGAACAACAGCTAGGCACCCGGCGGGGTGTCCACATCGCGTCCGGTGGACAGGTCGCTGCACTCCACCCGCTCGGCGGCAGCGGCAATCAGGTAGGAGCGTGCCCCGGCGTCACCGGTAAGACTCTCGCCCAGCGAAGCCCAGTGTTCGCGGCCGATGAGCACCGGATGCCCCGGCCGCCCGCCGAAGACGGCCTGCCGCAGGGTTCGGGCCGTGACGGCACCAGCACCACCGGCACCACGGGCATCACCGGCACCACGGGCATCACCGGCGGCACCGATGGCGGCGCCGGGCGGCTGCAGCATGCGCAGCACGGTCGCCGCGTTCAAATCGGGCACGTCCACGGGCACCACGGCGATCGCCGCCGGCGCCGGGGCGAGCCGGGTCGCCGCCCCCAGTCCGGCGCGCAGCGATGCGGACAGGCCCTCCGCCCACGCGTCGGCGTGCACCACGATCAGCGGCACCGGAGCATGCATCGATGCCGGTACGTGCGCCGCGAGCAGGGCTTCAGCCTGAGCGGCGCCGGCGCCCAGCACCACGATCACCGGGGAGCAGCCCCCGGCCGCGAGCGTCTCGATGGTGTGCACCAGCCAGGGGATGGTGTCGGCACCACGGGCCAGGGCTTTCGGACCGCCGAACCGGGTGCCGGCGCCGGCCGCCAGCACGACACCGGCCACCGTCACGGCGGCAGGTTCGTCGGCATCGGGGAGCATGAGGGCCATCGTATGCGCGTTGCGCCGGGGGCGGGCGACCCGGGTCGGCCGGGCGGCGCGGCCGGGCATGGCAGCGCTGCCGAGCGTGGCAGAATCGCAAGATGTCCCGCACCGCACTGCCCCGCAGCATCCGCACCCCCGTCGTCGTCATCGTCTCGGTCCTGGCCGCCGTGGTGTTCCTGGTGAGCTATCTCAGCGACACCGACATGACAGCATCGCCCACAGCCACACCCACAGCCACAGCCACAGCCACAGCCACAGCCACAGCCACGCCGGACCCTGCGCCTGTGCCCGCCGAACCGGGAGAGCAGGCCGCCACCGACCTGGCCACCCTCGCCGCGCTACCCGACACCGAGTGGATCGACGACGGCAGCTATGCGGGGCAGCGCGAGGAGCTGTTCGGCAACGCCTGGTCGTTTGATTTCGATGACAACGGATGCGACGCCCGCAACGACATGCTGGCCCGCGACCTCACCGACATCACCCTGCGCGGCGCGGAGTGCACCGTGATGACCGGCACCCTGCTCGACCCGTATACCGGCGAGACGCTCGACTTCACCCGCGGGATCAGCACATCCAGCGAGGTGCAGATCGACCACCTGCTGCCGCTCAAGGCCATCTACGCGACCGGTGGCCAGCAGTGGACCCCCGAGAAGCGCGCGGCGATCGCGAACGACCCGCTCAACCTGCTGGCGGTGAAGGGATCCGAGAACGGCTCGAAGTCCGACTCCCTGCCGAGCGACTGGCTGCCCGGCTTCTACCCCGATGTATCGGACCGCCACGACAGCGGCCAGCGCGTGGTCTGGGACGACCTGCCCTCCGAGACCGGCCTGCAGTGCTGGTACGTGCAAGAGCTGCTGCCGGTGTTCGTGGCCTATGAGCTCGGCGTCACCCCGCAGGACCGGGTGGCCATGAGCACCGTGCTCGAGACCTGCTGAGCCGGTCGAGGCATCGGCGCCGGGGCGATACTCTGGCCTGAAACCTCGCCCAACCAGCAACGTGGAAGGCCCCCGATGTCAGCCAGTGAGATTCTGCAGCCCCACACCGGTGCTATTCGATCGGCCCAATACCTGCCCGCCACCCCCGACACCGTGCTCTGGGGCCGGCTGCCCTGTGCCGCGGACACCGCGGTGCTCCTGATCGACTCTGGCACCGAGGTCACCTTCGACACCATCAGCCATGAGGGCATCCACGAAGACCAGGGCCGTGACCCGGCGGCGTTCTTCGCCCGGCACGGTGTGGCGCGCAGCGCCGTGCTCGACGACGCGGTCGCCCTGGCGGCGTCGACATATGACCGCGACCCCGCGCAGGACGGGCCGCACGTGGTCACCGGGCCCGTCGGCATCCGCGGCGCCACGCCCGGCGACGTGCTCAAAATGACCGTTGTCGAGACGCTGCCCCGAGTGCCCTACGGCATCATCTCCAACCGGCACGGTCGCGGTGCCCTGCCGGGCGAATACCCGCTCGGCCCCGACACGGTGAGCGTCTTCGCCGCGGTGGCCGTGTACGAGGGCGCGCGGGTCGGAACCCTGCCCCTGCAGCCCGGCGCCGAGCACACCGTGCACTTCGCGCTCAACCCGTTTCTGGGCATCATGGGCGTGGCCGTGGCCGGCGAGACCCGCCCGCACTCGGTGCCCCCGGGACCGCACGGCGGCAACATCGACATCAACCTGCTCACCGCCGGCAGCGCGCTGTACCTGCCTGTGCAGGTCGACGGCGCCCTGGCCTACGTGGGCGACCCGCACTTCGCGCAGGGTGACGGCGAGGTGGCCCTCACCGCCATGGAGGCGTCGCTGCGGGTGACCGTGCGCTTCGACCTCATCAGGGAGGCGGAAGCCGTGGCCGCCTTCGGTCGTCTGCTCGGGCCGCTCGCGGAGACCCAGGACTTTCTCGTGCCGACCGGCCTTCACGAAGACCTCGACGAGGCGGTGCGGGAGTGCGTGCGTGCCGCGGTCGCCCTGCTCGGCGCCCGCTTCGGCATGGACCCGACTCTCGCCTACGCGTATCTCAGCGCGGCCACCGACTTCAACATCTCGCAGGTCGTCGACATCGTCAAGGGCGTGCACGCCCGCATCCGCGTGGCCGACTTCGCCTGACCGGCGGGTTGTGCGCCGACCCCTAGCTGGCCGAAATCTGACCGAAACGTGTAGTGCGTAAAGTCATTCTTAAATGCTTGGTTCATGTGATCGAGGAGATGAAACACATGTTCAATCCGATCAATCCACCGCCCCGCCTGCTCATGGGCCCGGGCCCGATCAACGCCGACCCACGGGTGTTGCGGGCCATGTCGGCGCAGCTGGTGGGCCAGTACGACCCGTCTATGACCGGGTATATGAACGAGACCATGGAGCTGTACCGACGGGTGTTCCAAACCTCGAACGAGCAGACCCTGCTCGTGGACGGCACCTCCCGAGCCGGCATCGAAGCGGCCCTGCTCTCGCTCATCGAGCCCGGTGACCGGGTGCTGGTGCCCATCTTCGGCCGTTTCGGCCATCTGCTGCGCGAGATCGCGGAACGCGCCGGCGCCGAGGTGCACGTGCGGGAGATCGAATGGGGCACCGTATTCACGCCGGCTGCCATCGAACAGGCCATTCGGGAGACCCGGCCTGCCCTGCTCGCCATCGTGCACGGCGACACCTCCACCACGCTCATGCAACCTCTCGACGAACTCGGCGACATCTGCGCCCGACACGGCGTGTTGTTCTACACCGACGTCACCGCCTCCCTCGGCGGCAACGTCTTCGAAGCGGATGCGTGGGGCCTCGACGCCGTCACCGCCGGCCTGCAGAAATGCCTGGCCGGGCCGTCCGGGTCGGCCCCGAGCACCTTCTCACCCCGCGCAGTCGAGGCGATTCAGCGCCGCGGCAGCGTGGAAGCCGGGCTGCGCGAACCGGGGGACACGTCGGTCTTCGGCGCCGGGCTCGCTGCCGGCAGCACCCCCATCCGCTCCAACTACTTCGACCTCGCGATGCTCTTCGACTACTGGGGGCCGCGGCGCCTGAACCACCACACCGAGGCCACCACGGCGCTCTACGGGGCCCGGGAATGCGCCCGACTGCTCCTGGAGGAATCTCTCAGCGCTGCCGTGGACCGGCACCGTCTGCACGGCGCAGCGATGCTCGCCGGAGTGCGGGGTCTGGGCCTGAACGTGTTCGGTGACCTCGCCCACAAGATGAACAACGTACTCGGCGTGGTGATCCCCGACGGCGTGAACGGCGAGGCCGTGCGCGGGCTGCTGCTGAACGATTTCGGCATCGAAATCGGCACCTCCTTCGGGCCCCTGCACGGCAGGATCTGGCGCATCGGAACCATGGGCTACAACGCCCGCACCGATGCCGTGATGACCACCCTCGCCGCGTTCGAACAGGTTCTGCGCCGCATGGGCGCACCGGTCGTCACCGGCGGCGGGGTCGGCGGGGCCTGGAACATCTACGAGGATGCCGCACAGTGAGTGACACCACGGCGCGCGACACCACGGCGTATGACACCACGGCGCGCGACACCACGGCGCGCGAGACCACGGCGCGCGACGCCGCATCCGTGCTGGAACGCTGCACCGAACTGGCCCGCCATACGGCGCTGCCGGACGGGCTCATCGAACGCGTCTACCTCTCGCCCGAACACGCCGCGGTGAACCGGATCGCCGGGCGGTGGATGCTCGAGGCCGGCCTGGCCACGCGGCAGGACGCCGCCGGAAACCAGGTGGGCCGTGTCGAGGGGCGCGTTCCCGGCGGGCCCGCTCTGCTGCTCGGCTCCCACCTGGACACGGTGCCCTCGGCCGGCCGCTACGACGGAATTCTGGGCGTGCTCGTGGCCATCACGGTGGCCGGGCGTCTCACCGCCCGGGCCCGGGCAACGGGGCGCCCGCTGCCGTTCGCGCTCGAAGTTGTGGCCTTCGGCGACGAAGAGGGCACCCGGTTCGGCACCACCCTGCTCGGCAGCCGCGCCCTCGCCGGAACCTGGGACCCGCAGTGGTGGACGCTCACCGACGCCGCCGGGGTGCGTCTCGATGACGCCTTCCACGCCTTCGGTCTCGACCCGGAGCGGATCGGTGATGCCGCCCGTGCACGTCAGGAGCTGCTCGGCTACCTCGAAGTGCACATCGAGCAGGGCCCGGTTCTCGACCAGGCCGACCTGCCGCTCGGCGTGGTCACCGACATCGCCGGTGCGCGCCGGTTTCAGATCAGTGTGGCGGGCGCCGCCGGGCACGCCGGAACGCCCTGGCCGCGACGCCGCGACGCCCTCGCCGGAGCGAGCGAAGCGATTCTCGCCATCGAACGCATCACGCAGGACTACCGCCGCCCCGCTGCCGGTGCTGCCGGCGAGACAGCGGCGGCGGGCGCTCTGATCGCCACTGTCGGCCGCATCGCCGTCTTCCCCAACGCCGTGAACGTGATCGCGGCGCGCGCCGAGTTCAGCCTCGACCTGCGGGGCGCATTCGACGCCGACCGCGACGGCGCCTGGCTGCAGATCAAAGCCGAACTGGTGGCGCTGGCCGAGCGGCGCAAGCTGCGGGTGCGCTGGGACCAGACCCACTCCGCCCCGGCCGCGCACTGCAGCGCCCGGCTGCGCGCGGTCGTGGCTGCCGGCATTCGTGCCGGCCAGACCGATGCCGTGGGCGCTTTCCGCACTGACGGCCCCGACCGCGCTGACAGCCCCGACGGCCCCCACGAACTGGCGAGCCCGGCGAGCCCGCCCGAGCTGTTCTCCATGGCCGGGCACGATGCCATGGCCCTGGCCGCCGTGACCGAGATCGGGATGCTGTTCGTCCGCTGCGCCGGCGGCGTGAGTCACCACCCCGACGAATCGGTGAGCCCGGCCGACGTGGGTCGCAGCATCGACGCCCTCGAGGCCGCCGTGCTGCTGCTCATCGCGGATGCCGACGCGGACGCCGACGCGGACGCGCAGGCCGACGCCACGACGGGCACCCTGGGCTCGGAGACCCGGCCGTGACAATCGTCAACATCGGCCAGCGCATCGACGTGCAGTACGGTCAGCTGTCGCCGCAGGAACAACGCGCGGCCGATTTCATTCTCGACCACCTCAGTGACCTGGTCGTGTACAACGCGTCCGAGCTGGCCCGGCTCAGCGGGGTGAGCAAAGCCACCGTGTCGCGGCTGTTTCGCCGGCTCGGGTTTCAGGACTCGGCTGAGGTGCGCGAGCATGCCCGCACCCTGCGCAGCCACGGGTCCCCGGTCGGCGGCCCCGGGGCATCCGCCGGCACACCCTCACGGCTGGCCGCGCATCTGGCGGCCGAACACGACAACCTGCACCGGCTGCTGGGGACCCTGGAAGACGGCCGCCTCGACGGGGCGTCCCGGCTGGTGGCCTCGGCCCGCCGGGTGCTGGTGATCGGCATGCGCAGCAGCTACCCGATGGCGCTGCACCTGCGCGAGCAGCTCGCCCAGGCCCGGCAACAGGTGAGCCTGGCGCCCGTGCCCGGGCAGTCGCTCGGCGAAGACCTCGCCGACTTCGGCCCCAGCGACGCGGTGGTACTGTTCGGTTTTCGGCGCCGGGCAACCGGTTTCGCGCACCTCGTGGCGGCGATCCACCGGCGTGACATTCCGCTGGTGCTGATATCGGACTCCTCCGCGCGCCGGCATTCCGGCGGCGCCGCGTACTGGCTGGACTGCCCGATCGACAGCGTGTCGGCCTTCGACAGCTATGCCACCGCCATGAGCCTGGTGAACCTGCTCGCGACCGGGGCCATGGGCGCGCAGGTGCGGGAGAGCCGCACCCGCATCGCGGCGATCACGATCGCCTATGAGGATCTCGCCGAACTCGAGGCACCCTGGTGACCCGTGTCCTGGTGACCCGTGCCCTGGTCACCCCTGCCCTGATGACCCGTGATGGGGCTGTGACCTGTGATTGCGGGCCGGGTGGCATGGCGCGTTCTAAGCTGTCCCTATGTCCTTGTCTTTGCTGACCTCGTCGCCGGAGCACCTGCGCGAATCGCTGCATGTCTGCCTCAACGTTCCCCGCTGGATCGACGCCGTCGCCGCACACTTTCCGTTCGCCTCCACGGCCGATCTGCTCGACATCGCCCGCGACGCGGCCACGCCGCTCAGCCGCGCCGAAGTCGACCAGGCCCTGGCCGAACACGCCCGCATCGGTGAGGCCCCTGCGACCGGGCCGGAACAGGCCCGCCGGTTCTCCGAGGCTGAGCAGGACTCCGCCGACGCCAGCGACGCCCAGCTCGCCGCCGACCTCGCTCAGGGGAATCGCGCCTACGAGGCCCGCTTCGGCCGGGTGTTCCTGATTCGGGCGGCCGGCCGCACCCGAGCTCAGATCCTCGACGAACTGTACCGCCGCCTCGCCCTCGACGATGAAGCCGAAGACGAGATCGTCGCCGAGGAGCTGCGTGACATCGCCATGCTGCGCCTTGAAGCCCTGGCCGGCGCCGGCGGCGACGCGTGAGCGCGCGCAGCCACATCAGCACGCACGTTCTCGACGCGGTCAGCGGTCAGCCCGCGACGGGCGTCGCCGTGGCCCTGCACGGGTTCGGTGGCGATCTCTGGCGGCTGCTGGCCGAGGGCGTGACGGATGCCGACGGTCGCCTTGCCGATCTCGGCCCGGCCGTTCTCACACCGGGGCGCTACCGGGTGGTCTTTGACACCGGCGGGTATTTCGCCCGCACTCAGACGCCGACGCTGTACCCCGAAGTGCTCGTGAGCCTTGAGCTGACCGAGCCCGCACACGTGCATGTGCCGCTGCTGCTGAGCCCGTTCGCGTACTCCACCTACCGCGGCAGCTGACCCGTCGGCCATCCCGGCCCCGACCGGGGGCGCCTGACGCGGGAGCCGACGACGCGCGCGTCAGGGCGCCGTGACGCGGCGGCCCTGCACGTACACTCCGGTGATGGCGGGTTCGCGCAGCCCCATCAGCAGGGCGAACAGCACCTGCTGCGCCGCGGTCGCGGGCGTGGCCCGGGCGGCGGGAGCCACCCCGTGCTCGAGCACTCGGGCCAGGGGCTCCCAGCGGGCCGGCTCGATCAGCAGAAAGTCCGCGTCTTTGCCCACGTCGAAATTTCCGTAGCGTTCTTCCATGTCCAGCGCTCGGGCACCCGCGAGGGTGCCGGTGAACAGCAATGCGGCCGGGTCGAGCTCCACGCCGGCGACGCCGGGTTCGCTGAGATGGGTTTTGTAGGCGTCGTTCAGCACCCGGGAGATGAGCCACTCGTCGCCGGCGCCGACATCCGTGCCGAGGGCCACCGTGACGCCCACCGCACTGGTGCGCGCCCACGGCATGGTGCCCGACCCCAGAAACTGCTGCGAGGTGGGGCAGTGCGCGATCGACGACCCGGTTTCGGCGAGGCGGCGCAGTTCGTCGTCGCGGCAGTGCACCGCATGGGCGAGGATGCTGCGCCGACCCAGCAGGCTCGACCCGCCCCGCACCCCGCCCGGCAGAAACAACCCGTCGTAGGTGTCGAGGTAGCGTTCGACCCCGTACGCCGACTTCACGGCGTCGATTTCCCCGGTGACCGGGCGGTTGTTCTCGTTGAGGTGGCTGTGGAAGTACACCCCGCGCCGGCGCGCGTCGTCGTAGAGGTCGCCGAGGCCGGCCAGGGTGCGGGGAGTGACCGAGAGGCTGAACCGCGGCACCAGGGCCACCTGCAGCAGCGCGGTGGCCGGGTCCTGGGTGTCGACGGCGTGCCACCGGTCGATCTCGGCCGCGGCCAGCTCGAGGGCTTCCGTCTCGCCGGTGAGCAGCGGCTGGGCGGCGGGGGAGCCCACCGTCTGAATGCCGCGGCCGCTCACGACGCGCAGGCCGGCCCGGCGGGTCTCCTCGAAGAGGGCGTCCTGGGCGTGCGGGTAGGCCGACCCGAACACCAGCGCGCTGGTGGTGCCGGCCGCGATGCGCTGCCGGGTGAAGTCGCGGGCCGTCTGCGCGGCGAACGCGGGGTCGCGCAGGCGCGCTTCGGCGGGAAAGATGCTGTTCTCCAGCCATTCCAGCAGCTGTCCGCCGCCGAAGGAGTCCGTGGCGTAGGTCTGCGGGTAATGCAGGTGGGTGTCGACGAAGCCGGGCAGGATGAAACCGCCGTGGGTGTCGGTCACCGGCAGCGCCGCATACTCGGCGGGCAGCCGGGTGACATCACCGACCCAGGCGATACCGCCGGTGGCAGTGGTCACCAGGGCCCCGTCGGGCAGTGACACCAGATGCGCGGCGGCGTGCTGCACGGTGGGCGCCCCGGCCACGTGGAAGACGTGCCCGCGGTACACGTGCGCCAGGCCGGTCGAGGTGGGGCCATCACCGGGTGCGTGAGGAGCCGCTGCAGTATTAATGGTCACCCCGCAGTTTTTCACGGCTGGCCGGTGTCGGCGTACCCGCCCGGCATCGCACTCAGATCAGCCCGGTGTAGGCGTCCCACGCCGGCCCGGCATCCGGAGCGTCGTCGTGCAGCACCGTGGTCTGAATCAGCCCGTAGGGCCGGTCGGCGGCATGGAAGACCTCGTTGGAGTTCTCGACGCCGAACGGGGCGAGGTCGTAAAGAAAATGGTGCTTGTTCGGGGCGGAGAGCCGCACCTCGGCCAGGAACGGGCAGGCTTCGAGCACGGCCTTCCCCATTTCGTAGAGCGTCTGCTGCAGCGCGAGGGAGTGCACCTGAGCGAACCGGGCCAGCAGGGTCTGTTTGATCTGCCGATAGGCGGCCTCCCAGTCCACGTCGGTGGTCGTGAACCGCCAGCCGGCGGTGAGCGAGGTGGCCATCACCCGGTCGGCGGTGGGTAGCAGCAGCGTGTACGGGTCGTGCATGAATCCGTTGAACTCCGACCCGGTTGATTTGAGCACGACCAGGTCTTTCAGGCCGCCGACCACCCAGGTGCGCTGGTCGGTGCCGGTACCGTCCACGGTGATGGCCGCGGTGCGGGTCTCCTGGCCGCGACGCACCCAGGTGTGGTCGTGCTCGGTGGCGCCGATCACCACGCGTTCCCAGGCGAACTCCTCGATTTCGATGCGGGCGGTTTGCACGGGGCCGATACAGTCCACGAAATGGGTGGCCAGGTCGAGGCCGTAGCGTTCGATCGAGAGCAGTCCCTTCTCCTTGGCGAAGGAATAGGCGGTCTGCTTCTGCGTGTCGGTGGGCAGCACCTGGGACTGATCGCCGTTCAGGTGCGCGGCCGCGAAGTCACCGCGCAGGGCGGTGGACACACAGATGTCGTGGATCTCATGCCTCGGGGTATCGCGGTAAATGCGCACGATGCGGTTTTCGGCTTTGCCGTAGCGGTTGGGACCGAGCACGATCGACATGGGTACTCCCTTACGAGAACGAGCAGACGGAGAACGAGCAGACAGAGAACGAGCAAACGGAGAACGAGCAGACGCGGAACGAGCAGACGCGGAACGCGAACAAGGTCAGGCGGCGGGCCGCAGCAGCGCCCCGGTCGGTTCGCCGGCGAGGCCGTCGTGGCTGCAGAACACCACCTGTCCGGCCAGCCAGGTGGTGTGTACCCGGCCCGTCAGGCTGGCACCGTCGTAGGCGGTGATCGGGTTTTTGTGCCGGAGCCGGCTGGCCTCCACCGTGAATCCC
>JAWOHA010000170.1:0-7943 GCA_046496385.1 Cryobacterium sp.
GGCCGCCTCCTCCACGCTGTCCGCCCTGCTGTGATGCCTGCATGATATCAGGTCCCATAATATCGACCGACCTTTCAGCTTCAAGTTCTCCTGCATTTGAAACCGAGATCTCGAAAGGGCCTCTTATTGCAACGGCATAATTGGCAGCTGCTTCCTTGCCCTTTCCAAGCCTGCTGAAGATGATCATTGCAACAATGATCAGTCCTGCCACAATACCGGTGATGATAATCGTTCTTCTCATTTGAAAAATAGTTTAATATAATAGGTTACAATAACCCGCTTGTCCTGTTTTTTCAGTTCCATTCATCTATTAGACAAATAAGACACAGGTTTTATTTCGATGAATGAAAAAAAATAGCAAAGGGCATGAATTCAACCGGTACGGTTTTCATCAGGGAAGGCAGGGAGTGCACAACCGGTTTCAGGCAAAGGTAAAGTAAAAGCAGGCTAAACCGTCATTACTTCCTTTTCCTTGACGGCCATTACCTTATCGATTTTCGCCGTGAAGTCTCTTACCAAAGCCTGAACTTCTTCGGCGGCATTTTCTTCGGTATCCTCGGGGAGGCCTTCCTTAAGCATTCTTTTAAGTTCATCCAGGGCCCATTTACGGGCAGTCCGGATGCTGATCTTGGCAACTTCTCCCTCATTCCTCACCTGTTTTACCAGCTGGTGTCTTCTTTCCTCCGTAAGAGGCGGGATGTTAATCCTGATCACCTCACCGTTGTTAACGGGGGTAAGTCCGATGTTAGCGGCTAAAATTGCTTTTTCTATCACGCCGAGCATGTTTTTCTCCCATGCCTGGATAAGAATGGTTTTGGCGTCGGGGGTGTTGATGTTTGAAACCTGGTTCAGGGGAGAGTTTACACCGTAGTAATCGACCGTGATGCCATCGAGCAGAACAGGAGTTGCTCTTCCGGCACGGAGATGTGCAAGTTCATTCTCCAGATGGTCGAGAGCCTTTTGCATCCTTTCCGTGGTTTCTTCGAGAATCAGTTCAACTTCTTCGTTCATAGTTCAGCGTGTTGTTTTTATTTGATTTATTCCTTCTGTTCAAAATGCCTGCCGGAAAACAGGAAACGCTAATTAAAATCAAAAATAATAAAAATTAGTCTGAATGGAATGCGAACCACACGAAGGTGACGAACGTCGGAACGAGCAGCACACCGGCGATGAACTGGCGTACCGTGCGCCCGCGCGAGATACGCGCGATGAACACGCCCACGAACGGGGCCCAGGAGATCCACCAGCCCCAATAGAAGATCGTCCAGCCGCCCTGCCAGTCGATACCGGTCTGGCCGGTGTACGCACTGGTGCTGAAGGTCAGGCCCACGACGTTCTGAAAGTATCCGCCCAGGGACTGCACCAGCAGCCGCAGCAGGAACATCGTCGGACCGAGCAGCAGCACGGCGAGCAGCAGCAGCCCGGCCATGCTCAGGTTGATGTTGGAGAGCCATTTGATGCCCCTGCCCACACCACTGACCACGGAGAACGTTGCGATGAGGGTGATGACGACGATCAGGATCACGAGCAGAGTGTTCGTGACCTCACCGACGATACCGAGATAGCTCAGGCCGGCGGCGATCTGCTGCACGCCGAGGCCGAGCGAGGTGGCGACACCGAAGAGGGTGCCGACGATGGCGATCACGTCGATCGCGTCGCCGAGGCGCCCCTTCACCCGGCGGGTGCCGAGCAAAGGTTCCAGCGCCCATCGGATGGAGACGGGACGGCCCTTGCGGTGGATCGAGTACGCCAGAGAGAGGCCCACAACGGCGTAAATGGCCCAGGCATGGAATCCCCAGTGCAGGAAGGTCTGCGACATGGCTGCTGCGGCGAGGTCCGCGCCCGATCCGTCAACACCCGGCTTGGGGTTGGTGAAGAAGGTGAGCGGCTCAGAGGCGCCCCAGAAGACCAGGCCGATGCCCATTCCGGCGGCGAAGAGCATGGCGAACCAACTCATGATCCCGAATTCGGGTTCGTCGTCGTCTTTGCCGAGCTTGATGTCACCGAAACGACTCAGGCCCATCCAGATGGCGAACACCACGAAGCCGGCGACGATCAGGATGTAGAACGGGCCGAGGCCGGCCACGACACCACCCTGGAGCAGAGAGAGCACTGAGCCGGTGCGTACCGGAAAGACGATGGCGATGGCCGCGACGGCCAGAATGATGCCGAGCGCCGGGAAGAAGACCCGGGGGGCGGGAACCCGGAACCGGCGACGACTCACCGACTTTCGGGTGCCGACGGTGCCCGGCGGCGATGACTTGGGCAATGTGCTCATGGTGCAACTCTCTCAAGCAGTCAAGGACACGCCGCGGGCCCTTTTCGGCCCACTGAAAAACTGTGCGCATCCGTTGGGCAAAGGAAAAGCTTACCCCGTTTGGGGGTGTCTGTTTGCCGCGGCCTCTCGACCCAGCGGGAGAAACCTGCGCTCTACCCCTGAACAGGCGTCATGACCGTCGGTGCGCTGCCAGCGGCCGCACAGCGCGGCATGGCGCGACGGAGGTCTGCTGCGGCTGTCGTTTTCTGCGTCTGGGGACTCCCGCGAACGACGCCCGCATGCCAGTATCAAGCATGACTTACGACGACGACGCACACGTGCAGTTTCTGAGCGAGGACGAATGCTGGGACTCGCTCCTGTCCAACAGTCTCGGGCGTCTCGCAGTGAGCGTGGCGGGGGTGCCCGAGATCTATCCGGTCAACTTTCTTGCCGCCGACCGACGGTTGCTCTTTCGCACCGCTCCGGGAACCAAGCTCCTGGAACTGACGATCAACAACAGGGTCGCCTTCGAAACCGACGGGGTAGGCCGCCTCGAGGCCTGGAGCGTCGTGGTCAAGGGCACCGCGCAGGTCATCGAGCGCCAGGCCGCAATCGATGTGGCCGACATGCTGCCCCTGCGACCGCTGATTCCGACCTATAAGCCCACCTATGTGGAGATCATTCCGTCCGAGATCACCGGCCGCAGGTTCACGCTGGGCCCGGAGCCGGAACGCTTCTAACCGTTCAGGCGTGGCCGGTTCGGGGCGGCCGGTTCAAACGCAGTGCGTGTCGGCCGTGAGAAGGCTCAGCAGCGCGCCGGCATAGGCGTTCGCCGGGCTGTCAGCGTCGTGCACTCCGGGGCGGCCGCCCTCTTCGATGAGCACCCGGTACCGGCCGGACACTCCGACAGGACCGGGTGTGTCGACAGGACCGGGTACGTCGACACGGGTGAGGGACCGGAACGCATCCCGCAGCAGCTCACGTAGCTGGTCTTCCCGCGGCAGCCAGAGGGCGTGCTCCACGGCGAGGGAGTCCAGGGCCCATTCGGTGGTGCCGTTGAATCCCAGAATGGTGCCGGTGGCGAACTCATGCGACTCGATAGTCATCTCACTCACCGTGAAAACGTCGCCGTCGCCGTCGAAGTCAGGCTGGTCGATGCGAAAGGAATCGCCCGACCGGGGTGTCCAGCCTAATCCGGCCGCCCGCAGAGACCGGGCCAGTGCGGTGGTGATCATGTGTCATTATCTCGGGGCCTCGGCGTCGAGAGCCGGCCGCGCCGGAATGCACAGCAGAATCACACGTGGCGGGTACGGCGTCGCCGGATGCAGAACACGGTGAGTGGCAGGTTGCCCCTCACCGTGCCTGTCGATCCGGGCCGCCGGGCGTGGGTGCGGTGCGGGGTTCTAGCTCACGCCGAGAAGATCGATGATGAAGATCAGGGTCTGGCCGGAGAGGCGGTGACCGGATCCGGCGGGGCCGTAAGCCAGGTGCGGGGGGACCACGAGCTTGCGACGACCGCCAACCTTCATTCCGGGGATGCCCTGCTGCCATCCGGCGATGAGCGAGGTCAGCGGAAAGTTGATGGACTGGCCGCGGTTCCAGGACGAGTCGAACTCGTCGCCGGAGGCGAATTCCACGCCCAGGTAATGCACGTTCACGGTTGCGCCGGCGACGGCAGCCGCACCGTCACCGACCACCACGTCGACGATGTCGAGCTGCTCGGGCGCGGGGCCCTCCGGAAAATCTACTTCGGGCTTGGAGTTTAAATCAGTCATTGTTCCATCCAACCTGATTTCGTCCGTCCGCGCATCCTGCCCCGCCGCACGCAGCCCGCGTCAGGCGTCGAACATGGTTCCGGGGCCCAGAATGTTGAGTGGATCAAAGACGGCCTTGAGCCGCCGCTGCAGCTGCAGGCTGGTGTCCCCGATGTCGTCGGCGAGCCAATGCCGTTTGAGCACCCCCACTCCGTGCTCGCCGGTGAGTGTGCCACCGAGCCGAAGCGCGGCCTGAAACATCTCATCGGCTGCCGCCCACACCGCGCCGGGAACGACGACGGCACCACCGGGCTGCGGCGGGATCATGAAGTTCGGGTGCAGGTTGCCGTCACCGGCATGGGCCACCACGGGGATGACGATCCCGGTGCGGGCGCTGATGCCGCTGATGACGTCGAACATCTCCGCCATGCGCGAGCGCGGCACGCAGACGTCTTCGATGAGCACGGTTCCGTGACTGGCGAGCGCGGGGTGCAGCGCACGTCGGATCTCGACCAGCCGCTCCGCTGCTTGCGAGTCGTGCTCCAGCCGGGCAACGCCGCCGGCGGCACGGAGCACCTCGAGCACCCGATCCGCCTCGGCGAGCGCGCCGGCACCATCCGTTTGCACCAGCAGAAACGCCCCGGGGCCGGGCACGTCGACGGCGCCGGGACCGAGGAAGTCAGCGATGAGGCCGAGTGCGACCGGGTCGAGCAGCTCCATCACAGCAGGGCACAGACGCGCCGCGGTCACCGCCGCCGCCGCGGCAGCCGCCTCGCGAACGGTGCGAAAGAGCGCACCGACAGTGACCGGGGCGCCCGGCAGGGGCCGCACCCGCACGGTTGCCTCAACGATGACTCCGAGCGTTCCCTCCGACCCGGTGAACAGCGCCGTGAGGTCGTATCCGGTGACGCCTTTCACCGTGCCATGCCCGGTGTGCAGCAACGTGCCGTCGGCGAGCACGACGCTCAGCCCCAGCACGGCCTCGCGGGTCACACCGTACTTGGCGCACAGCAGGCCCCCCGCGTTCGTGGCGATATTGCCGCCAACGGTGCAGATGGCCTTGCTCGCCGGGTCGGGCGCGAACCACAGGCCGTGCCCGGCGAGGGCATCGTTGAGGTGCTGGTTGATCACGCCCGGTTCTACAACCGCGAGTTGGTCCTCTGGCCGGATCCGCAGAATGCGGTTCATGCCGGCCAGACTCAGCACGATCGACCCGTCGGTGCCGCAGGCTCCGCCGGCCAGCCCGGTGCCGGCGCCCCGGGTGATGACCGCGATGCGCAGGTCGCTGGCGATACGCAGCGTGGCCTGCACCTGGGCCACGGCTGTGGCGTTGACGACCGCGATCGGCAGCCCTGCTGCGGTGAATCCCGAGCGGTCGGCGCGGCTTGCCGCGCGCACGACCCGGTCGAAGCTCACGTCGGCGCCCAACTCGTCAGCCAACCGGTGGCGTGCGCGCTCTGCAGCGTCCATGCCCTCAGCGTAGCCATCCCGACACGCCTGCGGCCAGCGTTTATCCAAGACCTCCAAGGAAGAGTCCCCTCACCTGTCGAGTACCCACACAAGTGCGGCGACCTCGCCCGATAGCCTTAAGTAATGAAATTCGCGCACCTCAGAGTAGACGGTCAGTCCGTTCCCAGATTGGCCGTCGTTTCGGGAGAGTCGGCGCTCTTTCTGGACGATGTCATGCACAACGCCCCCCGTGATCTGCAAGATCTGCTGGAACGCGGCGCCGCCGAGTACGAGCGGGTGCGCACCAGCTGCCGGCAGGCCTCCGACCGGGACGTGCCCCGGCACACCGTCGGTCAGCTGCGGCATTCCTCAGCCGTTCTGCGACCGCCGCAGATCATTGCGATCGGGGCCAACTATGCCGCGCATTCCTCAGAACTGAGCCTGCGCCTCGAAACCTCAGCGACGGTGTTCTCCCTCTGGCCGAATTCCCTGACCGGGCACGGATCCACCATCACCTGGGCAGCGGACCACACCGGTCAGGTGGACTACGAAGCCGAGGTCGGCGTGATCATCGGCCGTGCCGCCCGCAACGTGTCGGTGGCGGACGCCCTCGACTACGTTTTCGGGTACACCGTCGTCAACGACGTCACGGCGCGTGACCTGCAGTTCTCCGAGGCGCAGTGGTCGCGCTGCAAGTCCCTCGACGGCTTCACCCCCACCGGACCGGTCGTCGTCACCGCCGACGAGATCGGCGACCCGCAGAATCTGTGGCTGACCACCCATGTCGACGGGCGGCTGCTGCAGGACGCATCGAGCGGGGACATGGTGCGCACCGTCGCCGAGATCATCTCGTACCTCTCGCAGACTGCCACGCTGATGCCCGGCACCCTGATCTCCACCGGCAGTCCGGGCGGCGCCGGATACAGCCGCAAACCTCCGGTCTTTCTGCGCGACACCTCCACCGTGACCGTCGCCATCGACAAGATCGGGCTGCTCACCTCGCACTGCCGAGTGATCTGACCCGGCCCCGACCTGCCCGGGCAGGCGCCCAGCAGGGCAGGCGCCCTGCCCGGTCAGGCGCCCTGCCCGGTCAGGCGCCCTGCCGGGTCAGGCGCCCAGCAACGCTTCGACCGGGCCGCGCACGAAGAAGAACAGAAAGCCCAACGCCACGATCCACAGCAGCGGGCTGATCTCTCGCGCCTTGCCCGACAGGGAGCGCACGAGCACCCAGCAGATGAAGCCGGCACCGATGCCGTTGGCGATCGAGTACGTCATCGGCATCACGATGATGGTGAGGAACACCGGCAGCACAACCGAGAACTCGCTGAAGTCCAGAAAACGAATCTGCGAGACCATGAGCGCGCCCACAATCACCAGGGCGGCGGCGGCGACTTCGAGCGGAACGATCATGGTCAGGGGGGTGAAGAACATCGCCGCGATGAACAGAATGCCGGTGATCACGTTGGCGAAACCGGTTCGGGCGCCTTCGCCGATGCCGGCGCCGGACTCGATGAAGACGGTGTTGGACGATGCGGATGACGCGCCGCCGGCGACGGCGCCGATGCCTTCCACGATGAGCGCGCTCTTCAGACGCGGAAAATGCCCGGTCTTGTTGGCCAGGCCGGCCTCGTTGGCCAGGCCCGTCATGGTGCCCATCGCGTCGAAGAAGTTCGTGAACACGAGCGTGAAGACGAGCATCAGGGCGGCCAGCATGCCGATACGTTCAAAGGCGCCGAAGCTCACCTGGCCGAGCAGGGCCAGGTCGGGTACGGCCACGATGCTGGTGGGCAGCACCGGGGCGTTCAGGTTCCAGCCGGCCGGGTTGGTGCCCAGCGAGGGACCGACCTTGAAGATGGCTTCGAGGATCACGGCGATGACCGTGGTGCTCACAATGCCCAGCAGCAGCGCCGCCTTCACTTTGCGGGCCAGCAGCACGCCGGTGATGATCAGACCGAGCACGAACACCGCCGTCGGCAACGTGGCGACGGAGCCTGCGTCACCGAGCTGCACGGGTGGGGATGCCGCGCCACTGGCGCGCACGAACCCGGAGTCGACCAGACCGATGAACGCGATGAACAGGCCGATGCCCACCGTGATGGCGATCTTCAGCTGGTGCGGGATGGCGTTGAAGATGAGTTCGCGCATGCCGGTCGAGGCCAGGAGCACGATGATCAGCCCGTTGATGACCACCAGCCCCATCGCCTCCGACCAGGTGACCTGGCCGACGACGCTCACGGCCAGGAAGGAGTTGATGCCGAGCCCCGCAGCGAAGCCGAACGGGAGCCGCGCGATGACCCCGAAGAGAATGGTCATCACCCCGGCGGTGAGGGCGGTGACGGCCGCGACCTGGGCGTTGGGCAGCCAGTCGCCGGCAACGTCGAGGGTGGCCTGGTCGGCACTGAACCCGCCGAGGATCAGGGGGTTCAAAATCACGATATAGGCCATCGTGACGAACGTGACTACCCCGCCGCGAATTTCCCGGC
>JAWOHA010000012.1:0-7505 GCA_046496385.1 Cryobacterium sp.
GTAGCGTCGGCGATCGTCGTCGAGCAGGTCCCACTTGTTGAACGCGAGCACGAGGGCGCGGCCGGATTCGAGCACCAGGTCGATGATGCGCACGTCCTGCTCGCTGATCACCTCGCTCACGTCGAGGACGACGATCGCGACCTCGGCCTTCTCGAGCGCGGCGCTGGTGCGCAGCGAGGCGTAGAAGTCGGCTCCCTGGGCGAGGTTCATGCGGCGGCGGATGCCGGCGGTGTCGATGAAGCGCCAGACCTTGCCGGCGATCTCGACCTGCTCGTCGACGGGGTCGCGGGTGGTGCCGGCCATCTCGTTGACGACGACCCGCTCCTCTCCGACGGCCTTGTTGAGCAGGCTCGACTTGCCCACGTTGGGACGGCCGAGGATCGCGACGCGGCGGGGTCCGCCGACCTCCTGCTTGGCCACGGCCGAAACCGTGGGCAGCACAGCGAGAATCGCGTCGAGCAGGTCGGCAACACCACGGCCGTGCAGGGCCGAGACCGGCCACGGCTGGCCGAGTCCGAGCGCCCACAGGCTGGCCGCTTCGGGCTCCTGGCGCACGTCGTCGACCTTGTTGGCGATCACGAAGACCGGCTTGCCGCTCTTGCGGAGCAGGCGCACGACGGCCTCGTCGGTCGAGGTCGGGCCCACGTTGGAGTCGACGACGAACATGACGAGGTCGCACAGCTCAATGGCGAGCTCGGCCTGCATCGCGACGGATGCGTCGATGCCCTTGGCGTCGGGCTCCCACCCGCCGGTGTCGACGAGGCTGAAATTGCGCTCGCCCCACTCGCCCTTGTACGTCACCCGGTCACGGGTGACACCGGGGGTGTCTTCGACAACGGCTTCACGACGACCCAGAATACGGTTCACGAGGGCGGACTTGCCCACGTTGGGCCGACCCACGATCGCGATGACCGGCAGGGCCGGGAGGTACCGAATCGCGTCGGGGTCGTCGGTGACGTTGGAGAGTACGCTGAGGTCTTCCTCGTCGAGTTCGTAGTCGTCGAGGCCGGTGCGCAGCGCGCTGGCGCGCCGGGCGGCAAGTTCTTCGTCGAGGTTGGCGAGTCGTTCCGCCAGCTCGGTATCGAGCGCAGTGCTCGTGTCTTCGTATTCGTTACTCATGCGATGCCCGCTTCGTGCGTGTATTGACGACGTCGATGACCGCTTGAATGGTCTGCTCGAAGTCGAGATGGGTGGAATCGACGGTTGTCACACCGTCTGCGGCGCTCATAAAATCGACAACCTGGGAGTCAGCGCGATCTCGCGATCGCAGCTGTTCTGCCACGGTTTCAGCCGACTGGGTCGTAATTTCCGCAGAGCGTCTATCCATTCTAGCCTGCTCGGAGGCCGTGAGCAGAATGCGCACCTCAGCTTCGGGCGCCACGATGGTCGTGATGTCCCGCCCCTCGATGATCACCCCGGGCCGGTCCACGTTCACCGAGAGGCTGTGGAACAGGTCGGTGAGCTGGCTGCGCACCTGCGGAATGCGGGCCACCGCGCTCACGGCGGCGCTCACCTCGGGGGTGCGGATGGCGTCGGTGACGTCGGTCGTGCCCACCCGCACGAAGTAGTGGTCGGGGTCGGTGCCGATCGCATAGTCGAACAGCGGGAGCACGGCCCGCACGGCATCCGTGTCGCTCAGGTCGGTGCCGCGCTCGAGGGTGAGCCAGGCCATCGCCCGGTAGGCGGCACCGGTGTCAAGGTAGGCGAAGCCCAGGCGGCGGGCGGCGGCCCGGCTCACACTGCTCTTGCCGCTGCCGGCCGGGCCGTCAATGGCGACGACGATGGGGAGGGAATGACGACCCATGACTAACCAGCAATCCGCCAGCCGCGGGCGGCCAGCTCTTCGGTGAGGCGCGAAACGGCCTCGGGGAGTACAGAGATTTCGGCCAGCCCGATCTGGGCGCCCGGCGAGTATTCGAGCCTGAGGTCTTCCATGTTCACGCCGAGCTCGCCGATTTCGGCCAGCAACCGGGCCACCTGGCCGGGCCGGTCGTCGACCATCACGATGAGCGACGCATACCGCCGGTCCTGGCCGTGTTTGCCCGGCAACCGGGCCACCCCGTCGTTGCCGCCGGCGAGTTCCTCGGCGATGCGCCGCTGGGCCCCGGGAGCGGCCGGGTCAGCCAGAGCGCCGATGACCCGGTCGAGATCGTCGCGCAGCGCCAGCAGAACCTCTCGCACCGGATGCGCGTTGGCGGCCAGAATCTGCACCCACAGGTCCGGGTCGCTCGCCGCAACCCGGGTCACGTCGCGCAGGCCCTGGCCGGCCAGGTTCAGGGAAGAGTGCGGGGCATCTGTCAGCCGCCGGGCCATGAGGGTGGAGACCACCTGCGGCGCGTGCGACACCAGCGCCACGCCGCGGTCGTGTTCTTCGGGGGTCATCTCCACCAGGATCGCGCCGAGGTCGAGAATGAGATCGTCGATCGCCTGCGCCTTCTGGTAGCTGATGGCCTCGTGTGCGGCCACGACCCAGGGCCGCCCGATGAACAGGTCGGCCCGGCCCGAGAGCGGTCCGCCTTTTTCGCGTCCGGCCAGCGGATGCGAGCCGATGTACCGGGAGACGTCGGCGCCGCGGGCGCGCAGCTCGGCCAACGGGGCCAGCTTGACGCTGGCCACATCGGTCACGATCGCGTCGGGGTAGGCCACCAGCTCCCGGGCCACGATGTCAGCGGTCACGTCGGGCGGCACGCACACCACGATCAGCTGCGGCCGGTCGTCGGCGCTGCCCGCCTGCCCGGCGCCGTAGTCCACGGCGAGGCGAAGGTTGGTCGGCGACGCGTCGGCGAGCGTCACCACGATGCCGCGGGCGCGCAGCCCTAAGCCGATGCTGGTTCCGAGCAGGCCGACCCCGACGATGCGGATCGGCCCGACCAAACGACTTTCGACCACGGGCCGACTCCTTGCGTGTGCGTTCTAGTGGTGGGCGTCGGGACGGGTGTCGCCATGGCTGTGGTTCTCGTCGGGCGCGGCCGCGTCACGGGCCGCGTCACGGCCGGGCGTGGGCGCCGAGCGTGACACGGTCAGCAGTGCGCCGAGCTCTTCACGGGTGAGTTCCCGCACGGCGCCCTGGCGCAGCGTGCCGAGGTTGAGCGGACCGAACTGGCGGCGCACGAGGTCGACGACGGGGTGGCCGACGGCGCCGAGCATGCGGCGCACGATGCGGTTGCGGCCGGAGTGCAGGCTGAGCTCCACCATGCTGAACCCGTCGCCGGGAGGGCTCGCGAGAAGGCGTGCCTTGTCGGCGACGATGGGGCCGTCGTCGAGTTCGATGCCGGTCTGCAGCAGGCCGATGGTCTGCGCGCTGACACGCCCCTCGACCTTGGCGATGTAGGTCTTCGACACGCCGAAGGACGGGTGCGCGAGCACGTGGGCGAGGTCGCCGTCGTTGGTGAGGATGAGCAGGCCGCTGGTCTGCGCGTCGAGGCGGCCCACGTTGAAGAGGCGCTCGTCGAACTGGTCGGTGAATTCGCGCAGGTCGGGGCGGCCGCTCTCGTCTTGCATGGAGGAGACCACGCCGACGGGCTTGTTCAGCATGAGGTAGCGGCGGGTGGTGTCCAGCTGCACGGCCACGTTGTCGACGGCGACCTGGTCGCTGTCCGGGTGCACCCGGCGGCCCAGTTCGGTGACGACCTTGCCGTTCACGCGCACCCGGCCGGAGCTGATCAGGTCTTCCGAGACGCGACGGCTGGCGACGCCGGCCGAGGCGAGCACCTTCTGCAGGCGCACACCGTCGGCGGCGGCATCCGGGTTGCCCGCGAAGTCGGGGCTGTTGTTCTGGGTGTCGTGTGTCATCGGAGATCCTCGAATCCGTTGGAACCGTCGGCGAGCAACGGCGATAAATGTGGCAACTCGTCGAGCGAGTTGATTCCGAGCTGGCTGAGCAGCAAGTCTGTGGTGGCGTAGTTGATCGCGCCGGTTTCGGCATCTGTCGACGCCTCGGTGATCAGGCCCCGGCTGAGCAGGGTGCGCACCACGGAGTCGACGCTGACGGCGCGAATGGCCGCGACGGAGCCGCGGCTGATGGGCTGCTTGTAGGCGATCACCGCGAGGGTCTCGAGTGCGGCCTGGGAGAGCTTGCTGGGGTTCTGGGTGAGCACGTAGTCGCTCACGAGGTCGTCGTGCTCGCCGCGCACGTAGATGCGCCACCCGCCGGCCACTTCGCGCAGCTCAAAGCCCCGCCGAATGCTGGCCGGGGCGGTGCCGTCACCGTTGAAGTCGGCCACCAGCCGGCCGACGGATGCCCGCACCCGGGCCACCGGGGCGGCCGTGGCGGTTGCCAGCAGGGCCAGGGACTGCGGTTCGTCGGCGACCATGAGCAGCGCCTCGAGCTGGCGATCGAGGGCGCAGCCGGCATCCGGCGCCGCCGTCGCGGCGACCGCCTCGGACGCGGCGCTGTTCGGTACGGCGCTGTTCGGTACGGCGCTGGCCGGCACGGCGCTGTTCGGCACGTTCGTTGTCTGCGGGCTAGTTCTCATAGTCGGCCCCCAGGTGGGCGAGGGTGTCGTCGGTCCAGCTGGCGGCGCTCCAGCTCAAGACGAGTTCGCCGAGCGGGTCGAGCTGCTCGGCGGTGAGGGCCTCATGCCGGTAGAGCTCGAGCACCGCGAGAAAACGCGCGATGATCACGCCCTTGGAGTCGGCGTCGGCGATGAGTTCGCGGAAGGTGAGCGGCACTCCCCCGCGCAGCCGGGCCACGAGGTACGCGGCCTGCTCCCGAATGCTGACGGCCGGCGCGTGCAGGTGCGTGAGCCCCACGGTGGGCAGTTCCCGCGGGGCCACGGCCAGGGCGGCGAGGGTGGCGAAATCGCCGAGGGACAGCGTCCAGGTCAGCTCGGGGGTGTGCTGGCGGTACTTGTCTTCCAGCCGCACCGTGCGCACGTGCCGGCTGGTTTCCTGTTCCAGGTGCGCGCTGAACCAGGCGGACGCTTCTTTGAAGGCACGGTACTGCAGCAGGCGGGCGAAGAGCAGGTCACGGGCTTCGAGCAGCGCGGCCGATTCGGCGTCGACGACTTCGCCCTGCGGCAGCAGGCCGGCCACCTTGAGGTCGAGCAGCGTGGCCGCCACGACGAGAAATTCGGTGGCCTGGTCGAGTTCCTCGGCCGCGTCGAGGCCGCGCAGGTACCCGATGAATTCATCGGTCACCCGGCTGAGCGACACCTCGGTGATGTCGAGTTCATGCCGGGAAATGAGCTGAAGGAGCAGGTCGAACGGGCCCTCAAAATTGCCGAGGGCGACCGAGAACGCGGGCTTCAGGGCCGCGTCAGGCGACGGCGCCACGCTGAATCAGTTCCCGCGCCGCCGTGAGATACGCCTTGGCGGCCGCGTGTTCCGGGGCGAATTCGGTGATCGGCACCCCGGCGACACTGGCGTCGGGAAATTTCACGGTGCGCCCGATGACGGTGTCGAGCACCCGGTCGCCGAACGCGTCGACGACGCGCTCGAGTACTTCGCGCGAATGCAGGGTGCGGGAATCAAACATGGTGGCGAGAATCCCGTCGAGTTCGATGGCCGGGTTGAGCCGGTCGCGCACCTTGTCGATGGTTTCGATGAGCAGCGCCACACCGCGCAGCGCGAAGAACTCGCACTCCAGCGGAATGAGCACGCCGTGGCTGGCAGTGAGCGCGTTCACGGTGAGAATGCCGAGCGAGGGCTGGCAGTCGATGAGAATCACGTCGTAGTCGTCGGAGACCTTGCGCAGCACCCGGGCGAGAATCTGTTCGCGGGCGACCTCGTTGACCAGGTGCACCTCGGCGGCGGACAGGTCGATGTTGGCGGGGATCACGTCGAGGCCGGGAACGCTGGTCTCCTGGATGGCTTCGCGCGGGTCGATCTTGCCGTTCAGAAGCAGGTCGTAGATGGTGGTGACGTCGTGCGTGGGCACGTTCAGTCCCGCCGACAGGGCTCCCTGCGGGTCGAAGTCGATGGCAAGCACCCGGCGGCCGTAGCTGGCCAGGGCCGCACCCAGGTTGATGGTGGTCGTGGTCTTGCCCACGCCGCCTTTTTGGTTGCAGAGGCTGATGATGCGGGCCGGGCCGTGCCGTTTGATGGGCCGGGGCTCCGGATACTCGTGTTTCTGCCGCCCCGTTGGGCCGACCGCGGTCTCTTCATACCCGGGCAGTCGCATCCGGTCACTCTGCCTACGCGTCACTGACCCGCCTTTGGTCCGTCCTTCACCTGTCACTCGGTTGATTCTAGCGACCTGCGGGGCTGTGACCGAAACGAACCGCCGGGGCGGGCAGATCCGGCACCCGAAAAGACTGCGGGCGCACCCGGTCCGCGGTGCCCGGTCAGCGGGCGCGGGGGTGCGCGGTGGTGTACATGTCCCGCAGGGCGTCTACGGTCACGAGGGTGTAGATCTGCGTGGTCGCCACGGAGGAATGGCCGAGCAGCTCCTGCACCACGCGCACGTCGGCGCCCCCGGAGAGCAGGTGGGTGGCGAAGGAGTGCCGCAGCGTGTGCGGCGACACCGGCACGTTGAGCTCGGCACGGTCGGCGGCGGCGCGAATGATCAGCCACACGTTCTGCCGGCTCACCCGGTGCCCGCGTGCGCCGAGGAACAGCGCCGGGGTTGCCGTGCCGCGCACGGAGAACTGCGGCCGCGCCCGCACCAGGTACGCGCCGAGAGCGGTACGGGCGTAACTGCCCACCGGCACGACGCGCTGCTTGCCGCCCTTGCCGGTGAGGCGCACCATGGACTGTTGCAGGGTGTCTTCGAGCACGTCGTCCACGTTGAGGTCCACGACCTCTGACACCCGCGCGCCGGTCGCGTAGAGCAGCTCCAGCAGGGCCTTGTCGCGCAGCTGCCGCAGTTCGTCGCCGTCGGTCGCCGCCAGCAGAGCGCCGACCTGCTCGATGGAGATGGCCTTGGGCAGGCGCAGCGCCAGCCGCGGCGGTTTGGTCTCGTGCGCCACATCGACCGTGACAACGGATTCCTCGAGCAGAAACCGGTGAAAGCCGCGCACCGTCGAGAGGGTGCGCGCGATCGATGCGGAGGTCAGCGCCACCGGTTCGCGGGTGGCCAGAAACCGCACGAACTCGGAGATCTGCTCCGGGCGCACCGCGTCAAGCTCGGTCACCGCCACGGTGTGTAACCAGTCGGAGTACACCGAGAGGTCACGCCGATAGGCGGCGACCGTGTTCCTGGCCAGGCCGCGTTCGATCGTGACGTGCCGCAGGTAGGAGTCCACAGCCGCCGTGATGCTCATGCGGCCGCGCGGCTCATTCGGGGTTGCTCCGGTTGAGCGGATGCCGCGGCCACGGCGCGTCGCCGGCGCCCAGCGACGCCCAGCCGCGGCTGCGGGCCACGTGTGCGGCCAGAATTCCGGTGACCAGCGACGGGTTCAACAGCCGGCGGTTGAGCACCGCGTCGACGCAGTCGTCGAGCGCGACCCAGCGAATTTCAATGTCGGTTTCTTCTTCGGTGCGTTCGAAGACCTGCTCCGACGCAGAAACGCCGCGAACCAGGTAGATGCTGATGGCTTCGTTGCTGCCGCCCGGTGACGTGTAGA
>JAWOHA010000033.1:0-5535 GCA_046496385.1 Cryobacterium sp.
GGAGTTTCATCGCGCGGTCGCGGCCTCCGCGGCCGCCGTCGCCGACGCCGACAGCGTCGCCGCGCGCCGCTGGCGCGGCCGCTGGGTGATCACCAGCCGGGAGCTGGTGCAGGCCGGGCCCGACGAGCAGGCGCCGCAAATCGACGCCCGCGGCATCACCCGCTCAGAGCTGGCTTTTCTCAAAGCACCCGTCACCCGGGCCATGCTCGTCGACGCCGTCTGGCGGGCTTCCTGGCCGCACGACCGTCTGGTCTTCGGGGCGTCCCGGCTGATCCGTGAGGCCGACCGGCGGGTGCCGGGCAAGAAGATCCCGGTGCATGCCAACCGGGGGCTTGCCGGCATCGACGGCACCGTGGCGACCGCCTACGGCATCGCCGTGGCCAGCCAGGATGGTGTGGAACCGCGCTCGGCCGGCACCACCCGGCTGCTACTGGGCGACATCACCCTGCTGCACGACGTCGGGTCGATGCTGCTGACCCCGGGGGAGCCCCAGCCGCGACTGCAGGTGATCGTGGGAGTCGACGGCGGTGGCAGCATCTTCGACGGGCTGGAAGTGGCCCGCAGCGCTCCGCCGGAGGCCCTCGAACGGGTGCTGTTCACGCCGCGCCGCGCGGACCTGGCCGCTCTGGCCGCGGCCTACGGCTGGCAGTACGCCCGCGCCGACACCCGCAGTGACCTCGAGCACGCCCTCACGGCCGCGCCGCTGTCACCGACCCTGCTCGAAGTGCCGCTCGCGCGTTGAGCCGCCGCGTCGACGCGGCGGGATGCGTCACCCGAAGGCTTCGACGATGGGGCGAAACTTCATTCTGGTCTCGGCGAGTTCGTGGTCAGGATCGGAATCCAGCACGATGCCGCAGCCCGCGTAGGCGGTGACCTCGCCCTCGGGGGTGATCTGCGCGCAGCGCAGCGCGATGGCCCATTCGCCGTCGCCGTCGGCGCCGACCCAGCCGACCGGTCCGGCGTAGCGCCCGCGGTCGAACGGTTCCAGTTCCCGAATCAGCGCCAGAGCCGCCGCGGTGGGTGTTCCGGCGACCGCGGCGGTGGGGTGCATGGCCGCCACGAGGTCAAGCGAGGTGGAGCCGTCGCTCAGCGTGCCTTCCACGTCGGTTGCGAGGTGCCACAGGTTCGGCAGTTTGATCGTGAAGGGAATCTCACTCGTGGCGAGCACCGAGGTGTGCGGGCGCAGCGAGGTGAGCACGCTCTGCACCGCGAACTCGTGCTCGTCGCCGTCTTTGCTGCTCGTGGCCAGGGCGAGGGCCGCTTCGAGGTCGGCGGTGGCATCCGTTCCCCGGGAGATGGTGCCGGCCAGCACCCGGGCGTTGACTGCGCCGTGGTCGGCGCGAATCAGGGTCTCCGGGCTGGAACCGACCAGGCCGTCAACGGCGTAGGTCCAGCAGTCCGGGTAGCCCAGCGCGAGGGTTGTCAGCACCCGGCGCACGTCGCTCTCGGCCGGCAGCCGGCCGACCAGGTCCCGGGCCAGCACCACCTTGTTCACGTCGAGTGCCGCGATGTGGCCGATGGCCCCGCGCACGGCGCTGCGAAAGTCATCGGGTGACAGTGCGCCGGGTCGCAGGGGGAGGCGGTACTCCTCACCGAGCGGGCGCGCGGCGACCGCGAGGGTGGGCGCGCTCTGGCCGGTCGGCCAGACGCGGGTGACCCAGCACTGACCGTCTTCCCGGCCCACGATGATCTGAGGCACGATCAGCACGCTGCTCTGGGCGGAGGAGTCGTCGAAGGCGAAAGAGCCGAAGGCGAGCAGACCGCTGCCGGTTCGGTTCAGCGGGTCGGTCACCGTGGCCCGCGCCACGACGCCGCGCCACGCCGCCGCGGCGTCGCCGATGCGGTTCGGGCCGGAGAATTCCAGCCGCAGGGCCACACCGATACCGGCCAAGCCCTGGTTGCGACGCATCCAGAGCAGCGGGTCACGCGAGTCCAGAAGCGGAATGAGTTGGCGAATATCGGCGATGGGGGTGGTTTCGACCGTCAGGGCCTGCGTATTCACGTCAGTAGCCTACGCCCGCGCCGCCGGTGGGCCTGTGGGTGTGCCGGGCGTCCCTCTGTGGGCGGTGCCGAACGCCCGCAATATCCTAGAATAGAGAGGTGAATAGAGCAGACCTCAATAAACGGCCCGCCCAGGTGGCGGCGATGTTCGACGAGGTCGCCGCGCACTACGACCGCACCAATGCGCTGCTGTCTGCGGGCAACGCGGCCCTGTGGCGGCTGGCCACGACCCGCGCCGTTGCGCCGCAGCCCGGCGAACGCATTCTGGACATCGCGGCGGGCACCGGAACCTCCAGTGCCGCGCTGGCCAGAAGTGGCGCGCATGTCGTCGCCGCCGACTTCTCGCAGGGCATGATCGAGGTCGGCCGGCGTCGGCAGGCCGGCAACGCGAACATCGAATTCGTTCAGGCGGATGCCACGGCTCTGCCCTTCGCTGACGGCGAGTTCGACGCCGTCACCATCTCCTTCGGACTGCGCAACGTGGTGGAGCCCAAGAAGGCGCTCGCCGAGTTCTACCGGGTGACCAAGCCCGGCGGGCGCGTCGTGATCTGTGAGTTCTCCACCCCGCCGCTGGCCCCCGTGCGCGCCGGCTACTTCACCTATCTCAACAAGGTGATGCCCGCCGTCGTGAGCCTGGTGTCCTCCAACGCCGAGGCCTACGACTACCTGGGCGAGTCGATTGCCGCGTGGCCGGCACAGGCCACACTGAGCACCTGGTTGCAGAACGCCGGCTACAGCGCCGTTGCGTACCGCAACCTCACGCTGGGCATCGTTGCCCTGCACCGTGGCATCAAGACCGCAGACACCGCAGACACCACAGACACCGCAGACACCGCCGACACTGCAGACACCACAGACACCGCCGCTGCCGACACCACCGAGGCCTCCGTGCCCACGGTGCCGGCCGCCTAAGCCCCATCGAGAGGCTGACACCGTGAAATCGAGAGCCCCCGTCGTGCGCCGAAGCCCGTCGATCGCGTCGCAGGTCGGCCTGACCGAGCGCCTGTTCTCCACCGCGGCCGATCGCGGCCTGGCGGCGAACATCGAGGCCGGCATCACCCGGGTTGAGACCGCGCTCGTGGCCGAACTGGTCTTTCCCAACGAGATCGCCAACGTCACCAGCCGGTACCTCGTCAGTGCCGGCGGCAAGCGCGTGCGCCCCATGCTGGCCCTGCTCACGGCGCATCTGGGCGACGGCGTCGTTGCCGACGTGGTGACCGCGGCCACCGCCATCGAGCTGACCCATCTGGCCTCGCTCTACCACGATGACGTGATGGATGACGCCGACAAGCGCCGCGGCGTTCCGAGCGCCCAGACGGTGTGGGGCAACTCCGTCGCCATCCTCACCGGAGATCTGCTTTTCGCCCGGGCCAGCCAGCTCATGTCCCGGCTCGGGGAACGCGCCATCCGTCTGCAGGCCGTCACCTTCGAACGTCTCGTGATGGGGCAGTTTCGCGAGACGGTGGGACCGGCTGCCGGCGAAGACCATGTGGAGCACTACATTCGGGTGCTGGCCGGCAAGACCGGTTCGTTGATCGCGGCCGCCGCTCAGGCCGGTGTGGTGTTCGCCAACGCCCCGGAGCGTTTCGAGCAGCCGGTCGTGGAGTTCGGCGAGAAGATCGGTGTGGCCTTCCAGCTCATCGACGACGTGCTGGACCTCTCCCCGCAGCCGCAGGAGACCGGCAAGGTGCCCGGCACCGACCTGCGTGCCGGCGTGGTGACCCTGCCGCTGCTGCGTCTGCGCGAACGCGCGGTGACCGATGAGAGCGCGGCCGACCTGCTCGCCCGGCTCGACCGCGATGTGATCAACACCGCCGGGAATGCGCACGGCGACGCGGCCTCCGAGGCCGCGGCGGATGCCGCCATTGCCGCGCTGCACGACCACCCGGTGACCGCGGAGACGCTCGCCGAGGCGCACGGCTGGGCCCGTGACGCTGTCGCCGACCTGGCCCCGCTGCCCGACGGTTCGGTGAAGAAGGCGCTCACCCGCTTCGCCGAATCCATCGTGGAGCGGTCCAAGTAGAACGTCGGAACGACCGGGAAGGCTGCATCCGTGACGAAATTGCGTTTGGCCATCGTGGGCGCCGGACCGGCGGGCATCTACGCCGCCGACATTCTGCTCAAGGCCGAACGCAAGTTCGAGGTGTCGATCGACCTGTTTGACCAGCTGCCGGCGCCCTACGGACTGGTGCGGTACGGGGTGGCACCGGACCACCCGCGTATCAAGGGCATCATCACCGCGCTGCGTGAGGTGCTCGACCGCGGCGATATTCGGGTGTTCGGCAACGTGCGGTTCGGTGAGGACATCACCCTCGACGACCTGAAGAAGCACTACAACGCGGTGATCTTCTCGACCGGGGCCGCGCGTGACGCGGCCCTGTGCATTCCCGGCGTCGACCTGGCAGGCTCCTACGGCGCCGCCGACTTCGTGCGCTGGTTCGACGGGCACCCCGACTGTGCGCGCACCTGGCCGCTGGAAGCCCGCCAGATCGCGGTGATCGGCAACGGCAATGTCGCCCTCGACGTGTCGCGCATGCTCGTGAAACACGTCGGCGACCTGCTCAGCACCGAGATCCCCGCCAACGTCTCCGAAGGCCTCGCGGCGTCACCGGTGACCGACGTGCACGTGTTCGGGCGCCGCGGGCCGACATCGGTCAAGTTCACCCCTCTCGAGCTGCGCGAGATCGGCGAACTCCGCGATGTGGACATCATCGTGAACGAGGAGGACTTCGAGTACGACGATGCCGCCCGGGCCGCGGTGGCCGGCAACAAGCAGGTCTTCGTGATCGACAAGATCATGCAGAAGTGGCGGCGGCTGCGCCAGAACGAGCAGCCCCCGGCGTCGCGGCGCCTGCACCTGCACTTCTTCGCCAAACCGCTCGAGATCGTCGACGACGGCAGCGGCCGGGTGGGCGCGATCCGCTGGGAACGCACCATGCCCGACGGTGCGGGCGGGGTCACCGGAACCGGCGAGATTCGGCAACTGCCGGTTCAGGCCGTCTACCGGGCGGTGGGGTACTTCGGGTCGTCGCTGCCCGGCGTTCCCTTCGACAAGAAACGCGGCATCATTCCCAACCGGGAAGGGCAGGTGCTGCGCTGCGATCCGACGGCGGGCACCGGTGAGGCCTTCACGCAGCAGATGTACGGCGTGTACGCCACCGGATGGATCAAGCGGGGGCCGGTGGGCCTGATCGGACACACCAAGAGTGACGCCATGGAGACCATCCGGCACCTGATCAACGACGCCGGCAACTGGTGGCGCCCCGAGTCGCCCACCGAGCAAAGCATCGTGGCGTTGCTCGACGCGCGGGGCATCGAGTACACCGACCTCGACGGCTGGCACAACCTCGACCAGCACGAGCTCGCACTCGGTGCGGCCGAGGGCCGCGTGCGGGTCAAGGTCGTGCCCCGCAACGAGATGGTCAAGATTTCCCGCGCCGAAGGCTGACCCGGCGCGGCGCCCTGCGGCACTGTTCACGCTGCCCGGCCTGCTTGTTCTGATCTCGCCAGGCGGTCGCGGCGCAGCAGACCTGA
>JAWOHA010000048.1:0-2690 GCA_046496385.1 Cryobacterium sp.
GCTGCTCGCCCGCGCGGGCGAGTTCGCGGCGGTCGACTGATGCCGAACGAACCGACCGAACCACCCACGATCGCGGAACTTCCCGATTCGTCCCAGCCGGCTTTTCCGCCGGATCAGCTGGCGGGCTTTCGCCTCGGTGTCACAAGCGACCGGCGCTCCAGCGACCTGATCGACGCATTCGAGCGCCGCGGTGCCCGCGTGATGCATGCACCCACCCTGCGCATGGCCAATTCACAGCAGGACGGCCCGCTGCTCCATGACACCCGCGCCATGATCGCGGCACGGCCCGACATCGTGCTGGCCACCACCGGGTATGGGGTGCGGCGCTGGTTCGAGGTGGCGGAGATGGGCGGCATCGGACACGACCTCACCGAGGCGCTCGCGGAGACCACGATTCTGGTGCGGGGGCCCAAAGCACGCGGCGGCATCCGTGCAGCCGGCCTGAACGATTCGGGCATGAGCGACACCGAGACCACTGCGTCGCTGGTGGACAAGGTGCTTGCCGAATACCCATCCGGGCTGACCGTGGGCATTCAGGTGCACGGGCACACCGATGAGGTACAGCTCGACCGGCTGCGGGCGGTACATGCACGGGTGATCACCGTGGCACCGTACCGGTGGATCGCGGTGGATGACACCGACGAGCGGGTCTACAAGCTCATCGAGGCGATCTGTGCGCGTCAGCTGGACTGTGTCACGTTCACGAGTGCGCCGGCGGTGGAGGCGCTGTTCGCCGCAGCGGAGGGTATGAGCGTTTTTCCGCAACTGGTTGCGGCGCTGCAGGACAACGTCTGTGCTGCAGCGGTCGGCCCGGTGACGGCGGCACCGCTGTTCGCGGTCGGTATCGCGCCTCTTCAGCCCACCCGGTTTCGGATGGGTGCGCTGATTCGACTGGTTTGCGAACATCTCACCCAGTTCGGCATCGAACGTGTCGACACCCGGCATGGTCCACTCATCCTGCGCGGTGCCATGGTCGAGCTCATCGGTCAGCGGGTGGCGCTGCCTCCGACGGCCCTCGGGCTGCTGCGCACCCTCGTGGCGGCGCGCGGCGCCGTGGTCTCGCGCGATGAACTCGCACAGGCCCTGCCGGGCACCGCCGACCACCATGCCATGGAGGTCTCACTCGGGCGGCTGCGCCAGGCACTTCCGGTGCCGGTGATCGCCACCGTCGTGAAGCGCGGCTACCGCCTCGACGTATAGGCCCGCACCCGGGCCGGTGTCGACTGTGTCGACTGTGTCGACTGTGTCGACTGTGTCGACTGTGTCGATAACCTGCAGCTGACAGTGTGCGGGGACCGGCACAGGCGTCTGTCGGCTGCCCACTGCAGAAAATCGACGCTGTCGACAAGTCATCCACAGATGACCCAGCCGGGCCTCGCTCTGGCGGGCGTCGCGCCACACTGCCGCCATGACGGATGCGACGCAGGCCTTGGTTCACCTCGGCGGAATCGCCCACGCCCGCAGACTGCGTGCCACGGGCGTGTCACAGAAAGACCTGGAGCGGGCCTGCCTTGCCGGGGCGGTGCACCGCATCCGTTCCGGCTGGTATTGCCTCCCCCACGATGACAGCGAGACCGTGCAAGCCCTGCGGGTGGGTGGCCGGGTCACCTGCGTCTCACGCCTCGAGCCGCTTGGCGTCTGGCTGGTGCCCGACGGCCGCTTGCACGTGGCGGTGAACGGCGCCCGCGGCCTGCTGCGGTCCCCCCAGAATCGGGAGCAGTCGCTTGCGTCGTGGTGCGAGCGCCCGGTGGTGGTCACGCACTGGCGCGGCCCGGTGAACAACCCGACCGATGCCCGTGAGATGATCGACGACGCGGCCGCCTGCCTGGCCGGTTGCCTGCCGCGCGATCACGCGATCGTCGCTTTCGACTCGCTGCTGAACCTGCAGCTGCTCACGGCCGAGCGACTGGCGTGGTCTTTGGCGGGCGCGCACCGCGAGTGGATGGTGGCGCTCCTCGACGCCGGCTGCGCGTCGGGACTTGAGACCCTGGCCCGGCTGCACCTGCGTGGCCACAATCTGCGCGTGCGCGTCCAGGTGCAGATTGCGGGGGTCGGGCGCGTCGATCTGGTGGTGGGTGACCGGCTCGTTATCGAGCTCGACAGCCGAAAGCACCATACCGACCGCGACGCCTATGAGAGAGACCGGTCCCGGGACCTGGAGTTGGTGCGGCGGGGTTATCTCGTCGTGCGCGTGACGTACCTGCAGGTGATGACGGGGTGGGCATCCGTGGAACGAGCCATACTCGAGGTCACCCGACGGGGTGAGCATCGCTGGCAACGTTCGCACCGGCGCGCCGGGCTCGACCGTGCGGAGTGACGCCCGCCGCGTCGAGCCAACCACGTCGGATCAGAGCCGTGTCGACAAACCACAGCGGTGGGCGTGGCACACCCGGTTGGGGGTGTGCCACGCCCACCGCTGTAGAAAATCGACGGACGTGCCGGTTACGGCGCGATGGCCGGGTCTTCGGCGGCGGGCTCGGCAGAGTCGGCAGGCTCGGCAGGCTCGGCAGGCTCGGCAGGCTCGGCGGGCGCGGCAGAGTCGGCAGCCTCGGCAGTCGGGGTCGGCAGCTCGGGCTCGGGGATCTCTTCGAGCAGGCCGGGCGGCGGCGTGATCGTGACCACGCCGGCCGCGATACCGACAGTGGGAACGATGGCCTTCACGAAAGGCACCATGACCTCACCGGCGGAAG
>JAWOHA010000187.1:0-3396 GCA_046496385.1 Cryobacterium sp.
ACAAAATTCCGGCGGGCGTCACCGACGACCAGGCCGTGATGCTCTCAGACATTCTGCCGACGGGCTTTGAAATGGGCGTGCAGTACGGCCGAGTGAAGCCCGGTGACGTCGTGGCCGTGATCGGTGTCGGCCCCGTGGGGCTGGCCTCGATCGCCACGGCCGGACTCTACGGGGCGGCCACAATCATCGCCATCGACCTCGACGAGAACCGGCTCGAAGCGGCCCGCGGCTTCGGGGCGACCGATGTCGTGGTGTCGGGCAGTGCGGACTGGCGCGAGCAGGTACTCGCCCTGACCGACGGCGCCGGCGTCGACGTGGCAATCGAGGCAGTGGGTATTCCGCAGACGTTCACCATGGCTACCCAGATTGTGCGCCCGGGCGGAAGCGTGGCCAACGTGGGCGTGCACGGCGCCCCCGTCGACCTGCACCTCGAAGACCTGTGGATTCAGAACATCACCATCAGCATGGGCCTCGTGAACGCCAGCACCACACCGATGCTGCTCAAGCTCGTGGCCCGGGGCAAGCTCGCCGCCGAGAAGCTGGCCACTCACCATTTCAGCGTCGACCAGTTTCTGGAGGCCTACGACACATTCTCCCGCGCCGCCGAAACCAAGGCCCTCAAGGTCGTCATCTCCCGCACCTGACGGCCGGGCTGGGGGAACGCCGACAGGCCCTAGCCACCGGGCCGTGGCCTGCGTAGCATGTGCTGCACAGGGGGTGCGGGGGGTCACTCTTCCGCACCCACGAAGGTTCACTACGAAACACGAGAGGTCGCGCGTCATGACAACCCGAACATCCAGCCCACACTCAGCGCTGCCCGCCGGCGCCGTGACGACGACCATCGTGGCGTGGGACCGATCGGCCCCGTCACGAGCGGCGCTCGCTTGGGCGTTAGGGCGCACCTCGACCAACGCGGTGCACCTCCTGCACGTTCTCGACCGCACGCAGGCCAGCGCAGAATACTTCATCGCCGACGCGACCGTGACCCAGGCCAAAAACGATTTTCTCGAAGAGGCCGACCGGGTGCGGCGGCAGAACCCGGCTCTGCGCATCACGGCGGAATTCGTGCTGGGCGACCCGATCACGGTGCTGCGCGCGCTGTCGACACCGGAGACGCTCATCGTGGTCGGCACGCATGCCCGTGACGGCGCCACGGCCCGGTACGAATGGTCGGTCGGGGCGCGTCTGGCCGGATCCTCACCGGGCCCGGTGGCCATCATCCCCGAAACCAGCTCCGAGGGCGGTGCGGGCATCGTGGTCGGAGTGGACGGATCAGCCGCGTCGACGGCAGCGCTGGTGTTCGCGGCGCACGAGGCGTCCCGCACCGGGGAGCCGTTGCGCGCCATCCATGCCTGGCAGGAGCCCCTGGTCTGGCGGGACACCGCAGCACCGGATCCGACCTTTCTCAAGGCGCTTGAGCAGGTGCACCGCGAGACGCTGACCACGGCGATCTCTTCCGTGAGCAAGGACTTTCCCGGCCTGGTAATCACCCCTGAACTCGTGCGGGGAGCCCCCCAGTGGACCCTGCTCGACGCGGCCCGGAATGCCGCCCTCGTCGTGGTGGGAAACCACGGCCTGTACGGCATCCGCCGTCAGTTATTGGGCGTGGTCAGCCATTCCATCGTTCTCAACATTCAGTCCCCCACCGTCGTGGTCAACTCCGACAGCGACAGCTGAAACGGGTTCAAGCCGCCTCCGGCGGTCGGCGACGGCACCCGGAGAAGGCAGGCCCGGGGAAGTCGGGCCGGTTAGAATTCGCTTATGAAACACTCCGGCATGAGGCAGCCCGGCGCGCGCTCCCGGGCCGCAGCCCCACGTCGGCCGCTCGTGATCGGGGCGGTCATCGCAACGATCGCTCTGGTGATCGGGGTGGGGTTGACCACGCTCTCGACAACACTGAATGCGCCCGTGGTGGATGCCGGGACCAACGCAATCGGCACCGTGGACACCGCCGACTTCGTTCCGGGCACCATCATCAGCGATTACAACTTCTTCAACTCCGACGCCCTCACCGAGTCGGGTGTGCAGAATTTTCTGGAAGGGCGTGACTGCCGGCCGCGTGACGGTTCACCGTGCCTGTGGGAATACCGCGAGACCACGGTGACGCAGGAGGCCGTCGGCGCGGGGCACTGTGCCCGATACGAGGGTGAGCAGCGTCAACGCGCCAGCGCGATCATTCACGAGGTGGCCCAGGCCTGCGGGGTCTCCCCCAAGGTTCTGCTGGTGTTGCTGCAGAAGGAGCAGTCTCTGCTGACCACGCCGAACGCCTCCGGGTATCTCCGGGCCACGGGTTACGCCTGCCCCGACACCGCCGACTGCGACACCGACTACCTCGGTTTCTTCAATCAGGTCTACAACGCGGCATGGCAGTTTCGGCAGTACACCCAGCAACCCGACCGGGCCTACGCCATCGGCACCGTGCCGGTGGGCTTCTTCCCCGATCAGGCCTGCGGGTCGACCCCGGTGAACATCACGAACCAGGCCACCGCAAACCTGTACAACTACACCCCGTACCAGCCCTCGGCGGGGGCTCTGGCCGGGAACACCGATGACGGCTGTGCGACCTACGGAAACCTGAACTTCTGGAAGTTCTACACCCAGTGGTTCGGCGATCCCGACACTCTCGGGTACCCGTCTTTCTTCGACCAGTGCCTCAATCTGGTGGGCGGCCAACCCTGTCGCGCCGCCGCGCTGTTCGAATAGCCCCCACGCTGGTCGAGCCCCCGCCCGCCGGTCGCGGCCCCTCGCCGGTCGCGGCCTGCATCCCGCTGGTCGAGGCCCGAGCCTGCGAGGGATCGAGACCTCGTAAGCCGACCTCTAACCCTGAGTTCTCCACAGCCCTACATTCGGGGAACTTATCCCCATTCCCCCACCTTTCTCGAGCAAACCTCACTCCTTCGATAAAATTGGGGTATGTCACAGACACTCCCGTCGGGCACCGCGGTTCTCGGCCCCACCCCGCTCGAGCGCCTCCGCCACGCCGCGGAACACCTCACCGAGGCCCTGCACGCGGTGAACCTCCCGCTCCTCGACGACCCGTCCGCGGTCGACGCGATGATGATCCTCGAACACGCCGGCCGCGCCGTCGACGCCGCCCGGGTCTTCTCCACCACCGACATCGGTCGGCGGGCCGGCCGCGACCCCGACGAAGGCCTCGCGACAAAGCTCGGCTGCACCAGCAGCCTCGACCTCATCACCGGCATCACCCGCATCTCCCGCCGGGAAGCCCGCCGCCGGTTGAAGCTCGGCGCCCAGACCGCCGACCGGGAATCGCTGGCCCGGGTGCTCCCGCCGTTCTTCCCCGCGGTCGCCGACGGGCTCGACTCCGGCGACCTCGGCGTCGACTCCGCGGAGGTCATCGTGCAGGGCCTCAAGACGGTCTCCCCGGGCGTCGAC
>JAWOHA010000240.1:0-9569 GCA_046496385.1 Cryobacterium sp.
GAAAAACACTGTTGTCAATCCCCTTCCGCTGACGGCCAGCTTCGCTACTATTTTGAATTGGTCGTATGTTTTGTTTGAGCTGGAGTACCGATGTGGGTGCTAAGGAATGAACGAGGCGATCGCAGTCACTGCGGCAGGCCCGGAACAGCCAATGGGCGGTTACGCAAGAAACAACAGCAATAGGAGCATCAGATGGCGAACGGAACCGTTAAATGGTTCAACGCTGAAAAGGGTTTCGGCTTCATCACCGTTGATGGGGGAGGGCAGGACGTTTTCGTTCATTACTCCGCCATCGACATGAGCGGATACAAGGTTCTCGAAGAAGGACAGCACGTTGTCTTCGAGGTGGGAGCCGGAGCCAAGGGTCCTCAGGCCGAGTCGGTCCGGCCGGCCTGACAGCTTTCAGCAGCAACCAGTCAGTCAGCACCGTGGGGTACGCCCCGACTAACGCCGCCCGCGACCCGGGCGGCGTTAGGGTGTGTGGGTGACGAACATTCCTGACCTCCCCCGGCGACCCCGGTCATTGGCCCTCGCCGCGGTGCTGCTGCCCGCCCTGCTCGTGACGGGCTGCGCCGGTGATGTTCTTCCGGGCGCGCCCCCCACGCCGACCTCCTCAGACTCCGCGTACACGGCTCCGGCCGAGAAGACCCTGTCGCCGCTGCGCGGTGAGAGTGTGCCTGCCGGAAGTGTGCAGAACCCGGCCCTGTCGGTCAAGGTTGACAACCACACAGCGGCCAGACCGCAGGTTGGCCTCGAACGGGCCGACATCGTCTTTGAAGAGCTCGTCGAGGGCGGCCTCACCCGCTATGTGGGCGTCTGGCAGTCGGACATCCCCGAAATGGTGGGCCCGGTTCGTTCCATCCGCCCGATGGACCCCGACATCATGAGCTCTTTCGGCGGTATCGCCGCGTATTCGGGTGGAGCGCAGCCGTTCCTCAAACTGATGCGCGCCACCCCGTTGGTGAGCGTGGTCTTCGACACCGACACGACCGGTCTCTTCACCCGCACGCCGGACAGGACCGCGCCCCATCACGTCTTGCTCAACGCCGCCGAGGCCGTGGCGCGAAACGCCGATCTGGCCCCGCCCGCCCAGCAGTTCGCCTACGCGCCCAGCGTGGCCGCGGCAACCGCCGTGGTCGACGGCACGGCGACCGGCACCATGAAAACCCGTTTCTCTCCCGTGCGCTGGCCCGATTGGACCTGGAACGCCGAGACGTCGACCTACCTGCGCCAGCAGGAAGGCGCGCCCGACCTCGACGCCGACGGCGCCCAGCTCGCCGCCACCAACGTCGTGGTGTTGCGCGTGGATATCGACGACACCTACGGCGCCATTCCGAAGACGACCATGATCGACTCGGGTGAGGCCACCGTCGCTGCCGGCGGCAAGTCTGTTTCGGCGACCTGGACCAAGGCCTCCCCGACAGCGGCCATTCAGCTTGTCGATGCCGAGGGCGTCACCGTGCGGCTGGCCCCGGGCAACACCTGGATCGAGTTGGTGCCGGGCCAAGCGGGATCGGTCGAGCTGCTGCCCTGACCTGCGGGACCGGCTCGGACGCGGGACGCGGTTCGCGTCCCCGTTCGTTCACTTGCACTCTCGACCCCAGAGTGCCAGAATCGAGCTAGCACTCTCATCATTTGAGTGCTAACCCATCATCGTTTGGAACGTCCGGGAGGGACGAGTTACACATATGGCAAAAATCATTGCATTCAATGAAGAGGCCCGTCGTGGGCTTGAGCGCGGCCTGAACATCCTCGCCGACACGGTCAAGGTCACCCTCGGCCCGCGCGGCCGTAACGTTGTTCTGGAGAAGAAGTGGGGCGCCCCCACGATCACCAACGACGGCGTGTCCATCGCCAAGGAGATCGAGCTCGACGACCCGTACGAGAAGATCGGTGCGGAGCTCGTCAAGGAGGTCGCCAAGAAGACTGACGACGTCGCCGGCGACGGAACCACCACCGCCACCGTTCTGGCTCAGGCGCTCGTGCGCGAAGGCCTGCGCAACGTCGCAGCCGGCGCCGACCCGATCAGCCTCAAGCGCGGCATCGAGAAGGCGACGGCAGCAGTCATCGCTGAGCTCATCGCCAACGCCAAAGAGGTCGAGACCAAGGAAGAGATCGCGGCCACGGCCTCCATCTCCGCCGGAGACGCCGAGATCGGCGCCATCATCGCCGAGGCCATTGACAAGGTCGGCAAGGAGGGTGTCGTCACCGTCGAGGAGTCGAACACTTTCGGCACCGAGCTTGAGCTCACCGAGGGCATGCGCTTCGACAAGGGTTTCCTGTCGGCATACTTCGTGACCGACCCCGACCGTCAGGAAGCGGTCTTCGAAGACCCCTACGTCCTGATCGTCAACTCCAAGGTCTCCAACATCAAGGACCTGCTCCCCATCGTGGACAAGGTCATCCAGACCGGCAAGCAGCTCCTCATCATCGCGGAAGACGTCGACGGCGAGGTCCTGGCCACGCTCGTGGTGAACAAGATTCGTGGCATCTTCAAGTCCGTCGCCGTCAAGGCTCCGGGCTTCGGCGACCGTCGCAAGGCGCAGCTGCAGGACATCGCGATCCTCACCGGTGGCCAGGTCATCTCCGAGGAGGTCGGCCTCAAGCTTGAGAACGTCACCCTCGACCTGCTCGGCAACGCCCGCAAGGTCGTCATCACCAAGGACGAGACCACCATCGTGGAAGGCGCCGGCGACGTCGACGCCATCGCCGGTCGCGTGTCTCAGATCCGTGCCGAGATCGAGAACACCGACAGCGACTACGACCGTGAGAAGCTGCAGGAACGTCTCGCCAAGCTCGCCGGCGGAGTCGCCGTCATCAAGGCCGGCGCCGCAACGGAGGTTGAGCTCAAGGAGCGCAAGCACCGCATCGAAGACGCCGTTCGCAACGCGAAGGCCGCCGTCGAAGAGGGCATCGTCGCCGGTGGTGGCGTTGCGCTCATCCAGGCCGGCAAGACCGCGTTCGAGAAGCTCGAGCTCACCGGCGACGAGGCAACCGGCGCGAACATCGTTCGCGTCGCCCTCGACGCACCGCTCAAGCAGATCGCCCTCAACGCGGGCCTCGAGCCCGGTGTCGTCGCCGACAAGGTGCGCAACCTGACCATCGGCTGGGGCCTCAACGCCGCCACCGGTGAGTACGTGGACATGCTCGCCGCCGGCATCAACGACCCGGTGAAGGTCACCCGCTCCGCGCTGCTCAACGCCGCGTCGATCGCCGGACTGTTCCTCACCACCGAGGCCGTCGTCGCCGACAAGCCCGAGAAGAACCCGGCACCGGCCGGCGACCCCTCGGGTGGCATGGACTTCTAAGTCCCGCCACTGCAGTGACACGCGGGCGTCTCCTTCGGGAGGCGCCCGCGTCTGTGTGCCCGGGGCCGTTTCCGGCGCCGGTATGTCCGGATCCCCGCCTGGCCGCCCACGCGGGGTGCGGCCAGGCGGGCGGTCAGGCGATGCTCTGTCGGTGGATCAGGCGGCCGTTCGGGCGGCGGCCCGGGCGGCCTGCACCAGCAGGGCGCAGCGCTCACCGATCATCATGGTGGTGATGTTCGGGTTGACGGTCACGAGTTCGGGCATGACCGAGGCGTCTGCCACGCGCAGGCCGGTGACGCCCTTCACCTGCAGTTCCGGGTCGAGCGGTGAGTGCACGTCGTCGACGGCTCCCATCCGCACCGTTCCAGCGGGGTGGTACACGGTGTTGTGGGTGGTGCGAATGTACTCGGTGATCTCGGCATCCGTCTGCACGGCATCGCCCGGGTACAGCTCCATGCCGGCCCACTCGGCCATGGCCGGTTGGGCCACGATCTGCCGGGCCTTGCGGATTCCCGCAATCATGACCCGCATGTCGTGGGGGTCGGTGAAGTAGCGCGGATCGACCATGGGCTTGTCGCGGTAGTCGCTGCTGCGCAGCTTGACGGTGCCCCGCGAGCGGGCATGGGTGACGTTCGGGGTCAGGCAGAAGCCGTTCTCCGTCGTCGGGTACCCCTGACGCGCGGTGTGCATGTCGAAGGGCACCGAGCCGTAGTGGAACATGAGGTCGGGGCGGTCGAGGCCTTCCTCGGTGGTGGTGAAGATCCCCGCCTCCCACCACTGCGTGGAGGTGTCCGTCATGGGCTGCTTCGCCTCCCACTGGATGACGCCCTCGGGGTGGTCCTGCAGGTTTTCGCCCACTCCGGGGGAATCGGCGAGCAGCGGGATGCCGAATTCGGCCAGCTGCGCGGCCGGGCCGACCCCGGAGAGCATCAGGAGTTTGGGCGAATCGATGGCGCCGGCGCTGAGAATCACCTCGGCACGAGAGGTGAGTCGGTGCGTCTTGCCGAAACCGGCGTCGACGACGTCGACGCCGACGCAGCGCTTGTCAGCATCGAAGACGAGCTTGCGCGCGCGCATGTCGGTGAGCAGGGTGAAATTCTCGCGCTGCATGATCGGGTGGATATACGACACCGACGACGACGCTCGGGTACCGTCGGCCTGACGGTTGATCTGAAAGAAGCTCGCGCCGTTGATGACGGTCGTGCCGGCGTTGAACTGCACCCGGGGGATACCGGTCTGCTCGCAGGCATCGAGCAGGGCCACGCCGCAGGGGTCGGCAGCGGGCACGTTCATCAGGTGAACGGGACCGTCCTGCCCGTGGTGCGGGGCCTGGTCCTCGTTGGTCTCGAGTTTCTTGAACAACGGGAACGTGTTCGCCGCCTCCCAGCCGGTGGCGCCGTGCTTTCCGGCCCAGTCGTTGAGGTCTTCCTCCGGCGCCCAGAAGGCGATGCAGGAATTGTGGCTCGAGCATCCCCCCATGACCTTGGCGCGGGCGTGGCGCATAAACGAGTTGCCGTTCTCTTGCGGTTCGATGGGGTAGTCCCAGTCGTAGCCGCTTTCGAGCAGTTCCATCCAGCGGTCAAGCTGCAGAATGGCGTCGAGACCACGGTCGTCGGGACCGGCCTCGACGAGGGCGACCTGCACGGCGGGGTCTTCGCTCAGCCGGGCAGCGACGGCAGCCCCGGCGGAGCCGCCCCCGATCACGATGTAGTCGAACTCGGTGGGTATCGCCTGCGAGGGCGTCGCGTCGTTCGGTGAAGCGGGTGTGGGAGTTGTGGATGTCATGACAGGTCCTGTTCGTGCGAGAGATCGGTGCAGCGGATGCGTGCGGTGATGCGGGCTTCTAGCGCACCGCGAACCACCCCGTCACGGCGGGGTTGATGTTCTGATAGATGTGCTTGGCCTCCTGGTATTCGGAGAGGCCGTTCGGGCCGAGTTCACGCCCGATGCCGGACTGGCCGTAGCCGCCCCACTCCGCCTGCGGGAGGTACGGGTGAAAGTCGTTGATCCAGACCGTGCCGTGGCGCAGGCGCTGGGCGATACGCTGGGCGCGCCCGGCGTTCTCGGTCCAGACGGCGCCGGCCAGACCGTAGACGGTGTCGTTGGCGATCGTGACGGCCTCGTCTTCGGTGCGGAACGTCTCGACGGTGACGACCGGGCCGAAGGCCTCGTCGATGACGACGGACATGCCGCGGGTGACCTGATCGAGAATGGTGGGCGTGTAGTAGAAGCCCTTCTCGAGCTCGCCGTCGCCCCAGCTGCCGCCGCACCGCAGGCGGGCGCCTTCGGCGAGGCCCTTCTGCACATAGGCGGTGACCTTGTCGCGGTGTGCGGCGCTGATCAGCGGGCCCGTTTCCGCGTCGGGGTCGAACGGACCGCCGAGGCGGATCTGGCCGGCCCGGCGCACCAGCTCGTCGACGAAGCTCTCGGCGATGGACTCCTCCACCACGAGCCGAGCCCCTGCGGAGCAGACCTGGCCGGAGTGCACGAAGGCGCCGTTCAGGGCGTTGTCGACGGCGGCATCGAAGTCGGCGTCAGCGAAGATCACGTTGGGGTTCTTGCCGCCGAGTTCGAGGGCGACTCTTTTCACGGTGCCGGCGGCGGCCGCGGCGATCTTCTTGCCGGTTGCCAGGCCCCCGGTGAAGGAGACCAGATCCACGTCGGGGTGGCTCGACAGGGGAGCCCCGGCCACTGCACCGGCTCCGAGCACGAGGTTCGCGACACCGCGCGGCAGTCCGAGGTCGTCGAGCAACTCCATCATGAGGATGCTGGTGTGCGGCGTGAGCTCACTGGGCTTCAGAATGAAGCTGTTCCCCGCCGCGAGGGCGGGGGCGATCTTCCAGGCGGCCTGCAGCAGCGGGTAGTTCCAGGGGGCGATCAGCCCGCAGACACCGACCGGTTCGTAGACGATCCGGCTCACGACGTTCTCGTCGCCGGCGTCGACGATGCGCCCGGCGTCCTGTCCGGCGAGTTTGCCGAAGTAGGTGAAGCAGTTCGCAATGTCGTCGATATCGATTTCACTCTCAACGAGGCGTTTGCCCGTGTCGAGAGTTTCAGCGCGGGCGAACTGTGCCTTGCGCGCCCGCAGCTCGGCGGCCACGCGCAGCAGAAAGTCACCGCGCGCCGGTGCCGGGGTCGACGCCCAGGCTCCGCCGTCGAAGGCGGCCCGGGCTGCCTGGATGGCGGCCTCGGCATCCTGCGTCGTCGCCTCGGAAACGTGTCCGACGGGTTCGCCGTCGGCGGGGCAGCTGATCAGCCTGGTGCCGTTATCGGAGGCTGGTACCCAGCTGCCGTTGATGAACAGGGTGGCGGTGGTGGTGGTGGTCATTTGGTGACTTCTTCCGAGTCGAAATCGGCTTCCCAGTTGTCTTTGGCAACTTGGTCGTCGGCGAGGGCGGTGTTGCCCGGTTCCTGGCGGTTAAGGTGCAGAAAGTCGAGGTGCGTCTCGTAGTGGTCGAGAACGTCCGTGATGACCTGTTCCTTGGTGTAGCCCATGAGGTCATAGCCGTGGCTGCCCTCCAGCGAGAAGACCTCCATGCGGTAGTACTTGCCGTTCGCCGAGCTGGCACGCACGGCATAGGTCGGGATGTCCAGCTGCACCGGGTAGATCTGGTACTTGAAGCCGCGTTCCTCACCCATGGCCACGAGCAGGTCGAGGTGCGGAATCTTCAGGCCATCGACGATGCCCTGGGTGAGGGTGACGTCGGCGCCCTGCTTGATCAGTTCATCGCGCACCTCTTGCAGGGCGGGCAGTGCCACGCCGGAGATGAAGCGTTCGCTCTGGCGCGGCCCCGGGTAGCTCATGGCGCGCGAGAGGCGCTGCCTCCAGTTGCGGCCGCGGGCCGGATCCCCGCTGCGCCCCGAGAGCAGGCCGGGCAGGCTCGCCCGGTAGCTGTCGGTGAGTGACTGTTCGACCCGTAATGCCTTGTAGAGCCCGAGCATGATCAGCACCAGCACCAGCGAGAAGGGCAGCCCCATGATGATCGTCGCGTTTTGCAGTGTGGGAATTCCCCCGACCAACAGCATGGACAGCGTGAGCACGCCCGTCGTGACCGCCCAGAAGATGCGCAGCCATTTCGGGCCGTCGGAGTCGGCGTCTTTGAGATGCGACGTGAAGTTGGCCATCACGAGTGCGCCGGAATCGGCGGACGTGACGTAGAAGAGCAATCCCGTGAACGTCGCGACGGCGGCGCTGACCGGGGCGAACGGGAACTCGGCGAGCAGCGAATAGAACGCCCGCTCCGGCGCGTTCATCGCCACCTCGCCGAAACCGGCGTCGCCACCGATCACGATGGCGAGGGCGCTGTTGCCGAAGACCGCGATCCAGATCAGAATGAACGCGAACGGCACGACCATGGTTCCGGCGACGAACTCGCGGATGGTGCGGCCGCGGGAGATGCGGGCGAGGAACAACCCCACGAACGGGGCCCAGGCGATCCACCAGGCCCAGAAGAACAGGGTCCACCAGTTGAGCCACTCGTCGGGACGGTCGTAGGCGAAGGTGTCCAGCGTCATGGCCGGGAACCGACTCAGCGTGTCGCCGACGTTGAGCACGATCGCATCGAGCAGAAAGCTCGTGTTGCCCGCGATGAGGATGAACAGCATCAACGCGACGGAGAGCAGCACATTGAGCTCGGAGAGACGACGGATGCCCTTCTCGACCCCGGACACCACGCTGATGGTGGCCATCACCACCGAGAGGGCGATGAGGGACGCCTGCACGAAGAGGGTCTCGGGTGTGCCGAACATGAAGGTGAGGCCGTAGTTGAGCTGGGCGACGCCGATGCCCAGGCTCGTCGCGATCCCGAAGATGGTGCCCAGAATCGCGGCGGTGTCGACGACGTCGCCGATGGGGCCGTGGATGCGTTTGCCGAAGATCGGGTAGAGCGCCGACCGGATGCTCAGGGGCAGGTTCTGCCGGTACGCGAAGTAGCCCAGGGCCAGCCCCATCAGGGCGTAGAGCGCCCAGCCGGTGATGCCGTAGTGGAACAGGGTCCAGACCATGGCCTGGCGGGCCGCTTCGAGGGTCTCGCCGTCGCCGGTCGGTGGGGCGAGGAACTGGGTCACCGGTTCGGAGACCGAGAAGAACATCAGGTCGATGCCGATACCGGCCGCGAACAGCATGGCTGTCCAGGTGAACAGGCTGAATTGGGGCCGTGAATGGTCGGGGCCGAGGCGGGTCTTGCCGACCCGGGAGAGCGCGACGACGATGACGAAGAGCAGAACAACGGTCACGATCAGGAAGTAGTACCAGCCCAGATTCACCGAGACCCAGGCGACGACGGATCCGATCACGGCGCTCGCGTTGTCGGGGGCGAGGATCGCCCAGAGGGCGATGAGGATGATTCCGGTGGCGGAGCTGAAGAACACTCTCTTGTTGACGCGGGTGGTCTCTGCGGGCGGGGGGGTTGTGGTGGGCGGCTCTGTGGCGGGTGGCTCTGCAGAGGGCGGGGCGGAAAACGACATTTCATCCTCAGTGCTTGGTTCAGGCCTCGGTGCTGGGTTCAGGCCCTGGTGCTAGGTGCAGGGTGCGTGTTGCATGTTGCGTGGTGATCGGCGCTCGATGATCGGCACTCGGTGCGGGGCACTCGGTGCTTGGCGTTTCGTCACGTCCGGAGTTGGCGGCGGCAGCGGCGGCGGCGGCGGGGGGTACGTGAGGATAGCTTATCAAGCCGTTGTCCCCCGTCAATACGCGGTACATCACGCTCGCACGGTGTTATCGCGCGCGCGCGGGCCACAAAACGGGGGGTCTGCGAACCCGGGTTCGAGAGTGTTGCGCCCGGTCTCGTGCCGCGACCGTTCGACAGCGTTCGGTCAGCGTTCGGTCAGCGTTAGGTCAGCGGCCGAACAACCGGGTGTTCGCCTGTTCGATCTCCACGTACTGCTGACCGGCCACGGTGAGGGCCTGGTTGAGCGCGGCGAGGTTCTCCTCGATGCGCTGCTGGGTGGATCGCCACTCGGCGGCGGCTCCCTGAAAAGCCAGTGCCGCCTGCCCTGTCCAGGACCCCTCGAGGTTCTGCAGTTGGGCGTAGAGCCCCGCAACCTCTGCCTGAAGGCGCCCGATCGTGGCCTGGATGGCGGTGGTTGCGCCCAGGACGGCGTCGCCGTCCACCTGGTAGCGGGTCATCTGTGGGTCCTCCGATCACGATGCGGCAACGGATGCTGTCGCTCTGCCGATCGTAGGCCGGGGCGCACGCCGGAGACGCCCACGCTTATGGACTGTGCAGAACCGGTTGCCGAGGCAGGTGGGGAGGGCCGAGA
>JAWOHA010000253.1:0-3406 GCA_046496385.1 Cryobacterium sp.
CCGGCGGCTTCGTTGATGTTCACCCCGTCGGCCTGCCACCGAAACGCCACATCGAGGTCGTCCGGGGTCCACTGCCCGGCGTGCGCGTGCAGCACCCGGCCGACTTCCGGAGTTCCGGTGATCACCGGCGGGCCGGAGTTGACGGGGTTCGGCCCGGCTGATCCGGTGTCCGCCGGAGTCTGCTCCGACGCCGCCGGAGCCTCGGGGGGAGCAGCACCCGGCGGCGCGCCGGCGGCCGTTCCGTCATCGGCGCTGCCCGGGGCGCCTTGGCCCCGGCCGGAATCCACGCTGACCACCGTCACCGCCTGGTCGGTACCCGAACCTGCGGCGTCGGCGTCGGCAGCGCCAGCACCGGGGCCGGGATCGCCGGCCCGGTAATCGATCACGCCGAGGTATCCGGTTGCCTCGGCCAGCCCCGACCAGGTCACCGCATACGCGGTGCTGACCTGCGACTGGGCGGCGAGGCCGGCCGGGTGCACCGAGAAGGCACCGGCCGTGACGCCGGGCAAGGCGACATAGCTGGTGAGCACGGCGCCCCCGGTCGGCGTGGCCGGTGTCACCCGGTAGCTGCCCGGAGCGGGGTCGGCGAGGTCCGCCCGCCCGCCGGCCCGGCTGCCCGGGCCCGCGGCTGCGGCCAGCTCGGATGTCCATCGCAGTGGGGCGCCCTGGTTCGTCTCGAGGGTCACGACCGCGTCGATGGGCGCACCATCCGGCCCGGCGCTCAGGTCGAAACGCGCCCAGCGTGCGCCCGGCGCAACGCTGACGCTGTAGCCGGTCGCGTCGGGAGCGGACTGGGTGACGCCGGCGACCAGCCCACTGAGTGCCAGGTCGACCGTTCCCGTCATGGTCGGAGTCACCGCGACCTTGAGCCGCCCCGCCTCGCCCGTGCCGTGCACGGATGCCGGCGCCGAGACGTTCCCGCCCCGCGCCTCGGCCGGTTGGGTCACCACGCTCGCGTGGGCAGCGCCCGCCGGCTCGACCCCCACTGCGGCCAGCGAACCGCCGAGAAGTGCCGCGCAGCAGACCAGGACCAGGGTCACACGGCCACGGACTGCACTCACAGCGGTTCCTCCAGACAACGGGTTCCGGCGAACCCCGTCTGAAGAACCTAGTCGATCCCACCCCGCTCTCACAGGGGCAGGTCGAACATTTTCCCGCGCCGGCCACCCGGCAAGAGAACGCAAGCCGGGGCCGGTTACCGGGCGGCGCGCAACCGTTCCACGTTGCTGCTGGAACCGGCAACGGTGTCGTTTCCGGCATATTCCGCCGAGACGTTCAGAACCACTCGGAACTCGTTGACCGAGGCAAGCGCGAAGACCTCGCGGGGCTCGGGCAGGGCTGTTCGTTTCCCGTTGAATCCCGTCGTGAGGCACTCGCACGACGACCCGACCGGGTCGTGCACCGAGGAGACCCTAGCCGGCACCCGGCATCCCGATTAGTGCGCCGCGACCGCCCTCGGGCGAGCGCGTCCGGGCACGGCGGGCCGCGCATCCGCTCGCCAGCCGATGGCTCGAAGCGCGTTCAGAATCGTGACGAGGTCGACAGCCTCCTGGCTGAGCGCCCCCACCGTGGCCGGGATCAAGCCGAACGCGGCCACGACCATGAGCACCACGCTGAGCACGATGCCGATCCAGATGCTCTGCAGCGCGATGCGCACCGTGTCTCGGCCGATGCGCACGGCACGGGCGGTGCGCCCGATGTCGTCGAGCAGAATCACGACATCGGCGGATTCGCTCGCGGCCGTGGAACCCTTGGCGCCCATGGCGATGCCCACGTCGGCGACGGCGAGCACCGGGGCGTCGTTGACGCCGTCACCGACCATGATCACCGGCCGGTGCTCGAGCGATCGCACCACATCGACCTTGTCTCCGGGCAGGCAGTCGGCCAGCACCCGGGTGATGCCGACTTCACCGGCGATGTGCTCGGCCGTGGCCTGCGCGTCGCCGGTGAGCATGACGGTCTCGCGCACGCCGAGGCGGGCCAGCTCCTGCAGGGTGTCGCGGGCGTTGGAACGCACCTGGTCGCTGGCCACGATGCAGCCGGCGTAGACGCCGTCCACGGCGACGTAGATGGCCAGCTCGCCGCCGCGCAGCGGGGTCACCCGGGCAGTGGGCGCGATGGTGCGAATCAGGGCGAGCTTGCCCACAGCCACGTCGCGGTCGTTGACTCGGGCGAGCACCCCGTTGGTGGCGGCCTCCGAGGCGGACTCGGAGCCGGCCAGCGCCAGCCCACGCTCCCGTGCCGCGGCGATGACCGAGGCCGCGAGCACATGACTGGAGTACTGTTCGGCCGAGGCGGCGAGGCCGAGCAGCTCGTCGGCGGTGAACGGCGCGGCGGCCCGCACGTCGGTGATCATCGGGGTGCCGGCGGTGAGGGTGCCGGTCTTGTCGAAGACCACCGTGCGGGCCCGGCTCAGGGTCTCGAGAACCCCGGCACCTTTCACGATGACGCCGTTGCGGGCGGCGCGGCTCATGCCGCCCATGAAAGCCACCGGGGCGGCGAGCAGCAGCGGGCAGGGTGTGGCCACGACGAGCACTTCGGCGAAGCGCACCGGGTCACCCGACGCCCACCAGGCCAGGCCGGCGATGCCGAGCGAGAGCAGGGTGAACGGCACGGCGTACCGGTCGGCGAGCCGCACCACCGGCGCCTTGCTGCCTGCGGCTTCTTCGACGAGGGCGATGATGCGCTGGTACTGGCTGTTTTCGGCGCTCGCGGTGGCACAGATGACGGCGGCGGCCTGGCCGTTGACCGACCCGCTCAGCACGGGGTCGCCCCGCGTGCGTTCCACGGGCAGGCTCTCCCCGGTGAGTGAGGACTCGTCGAAACTGGCCTGGTCGGAGTGCAGGGCGCCGTCGACGGGCACGATCTCAGACGGGCGCACCAGCAGCAGGTCGCCGGGCTGCACGTCGGTGGCCGGTATGTCGACGACCAGGTCGGCGTCGGGCCCGGCCGCGGTCCCGGCATCGGTCCCGGCATCGGGCCCGTCGCTCAGCCGGTGCGCGATCTGCGGCGCCCGGGTGAGCAGGGCGGTCAGTTCCCGGGTGGCGCGGCCCGTCGCATAGTCCTCCAACGCCTGACCGCCGGTCAGCATCAGGATGATGATGATGGTGGCCAGATACTCCCCGACCACGATGGTGGCGACCACGGCCATGATGGCGAGCACGTCGATGCCCACGGTGCCCTGCCGCAGTTTCTTGACCATGCCGACGCTTTCGATGCCGGCCACCACCAGACCGAAGGCGCTGAACAACAGGCGCGGGGCATCCGTCAGCCCGGCCAGCCAGAGTGCGGCACCGAGCACACCGACCAGAACTGTGACGATCAACAGCGGGTAGCGCAGCAGGGCGGTCATGCCTGTGATTGTGGTGCACAACCGGCAGCCGCGCCAGTGCCCGGCCCAGCCGGC
>JAWOHA010000072.1:0-3199 GCA_046496385.1 Cryobacterium sp.
GATGTGGACTACAGCGCCCCCGTGCTGCTGCGCCCGCTCGCCATCCGCCGCTACGGCCGCGACTTCGAACTCAAGCTCAAGGGCCAGCCGTTCCTGAACCCGGAACTGGCCCGCGCCCTGAAAGACCAGTTCGAGATCGTTCTGGATGCCGACGCGTTCGTGGCGCTGGCCGTCACCAACGGCGCCTTCAAGCCGCAGCCCGTGATCGACCGGTTGCGCGGCCTCACCTCGCACCTGCCCTGGTTCAACGTGGTGCCGCGCCTCGTGGCCTCCGCGTTCGCCGACGTGGGCCGCGCCCTCGCCGCCGACGCGGCCAGCCTGGACCATCCGCTGCTCGACGCGATCGGCGGCAACACCAACGCGCGCCGCGCCATCGAGACCGCGTACAACCCGGTCGTCCCGATCGGCCAGGACTCCCGGCCGCCGGCCACCGGCACCCTCCTGCTCGACGCCGACTCCGAGCAGGAGGACGTCGCGGCGCAGATCGGGGCCGGCAACTCCCTCGTGGTGAAGACCCTGCCCGGCACCGGCGGCACCCAGACCATCGTCAACGCGATCGGGTCGCTGATTTCCCAGCACAAACGGGTGCTCGTGGTCAGCGCCCGCCGATCCAGCCTCGACGGCATCGCCCACCGGCTCGTGCAGGTGGGCCTGCCCGGCGTGGCCGTGACGCCGCGGAGCCTGCGCCGCGACCTGATCCAGTCGATCACCCGCAACGAGAAAGCCGCCCCGCCCCGCGTCGGAGACGTCGACGACGCCCTGGTGCGGCTGCGCAAGGTGCTGCTGGACTACCGCTCCGCCCTCACCCGCCGGGACTCGGCTCTCGGCGTGTCGGTTCTCGACGCGCTGGGTGAACTCGCCCGCCTCGCCCAGTTGCCCGCCCCGCCCAGCACCACGGCCCGGTTGGACCGCCCCGCCCTGGAGCAGCTCGCGCACAACCGGCCCGCCGCCGCCGCCACGCTGATCAAAGCGGCCGCGCTCGGCGAATTTCGCTACGGGCCGGGAGATTCGCCCTGGTACGGGGCCTCGTTCACCTCAACGGAGGACGCCTCCTCCACGCATCAGCTGGCCAAACGGGTGAACCAGATTGAACTGCCCCGGCTGCTCGAACGAGCCCACGGACTGGTCGGTCAGACCCGGCTGCGCCCCTTCGAGACCATCAACGAGCTCGGCATCTACCTGCGGCTGCTGCTGGACATTCGGGAGACGCTCGACAAATTCCAGCCCTCGGTCTTCGACCGGCCGCTCACCGAGCTGATCGCCGCCACGTCGAGCCGACGGGATTCTCCGGACATGGCGTCGTCGAGCCGCCGACGCTTGCGCAAACTCGCCGACGAGTACCAACGGCCCGGGGTGCGGGTGACCGACATGAACGACAGCCTGCACCGCATCCAGCTGCAGCGCACCCTCTGGCAGCGTTACGCCGCCGCCGGGGTGACGCCGGAGGTGCCGGTGGGCATCAACGACGTGCACGTCGCCTTCCAGCGCGTCGCGGCCGACCTGGGCCTGCTCGACGTGCCGCTGGGCAACGCCGGCACCACCCGGGCGCTGTCGGGCCGCCCGATCCCCGAACTCACCGAGATGGTCGCCGGCCTCGCCGCCGACAGCGAGGTGCTCGCCAACCTGCACGAACGCACCGCCCTGCTGGCGACCCTGCGGGAGAACAACCTCGACCCGCTCATGAACGACCTGTCCCAGCGGCACGTCTCCGAAGCCGACGTGGCCGCTGAGCTCGAGCTGGCCTGGTGGCAGTCGGTGCTCGAGACCATGCTCAGCAGCGACCGCGCCCTGCTCAACGCGAACACGCAGGTGCTGGACCGCCTCGAAGCGGACTTCAAACTCGTCGACGAGGCGCACGCATCCGCCACCGGGCAGCTGCTGGCCTGGCTGCTCGCCGAAACCTGGAAGATCGGCGTCGTCGACTTTCCCGAGGAAGCGGACCAGCTGCGCCGCCTGCTGCGAGCCGACCGGGCCACCCCGGCCCGGCTCAACGACGTGGCCCCGCACCTCGGCCAGGTGCTGGCGCCGGTCTGGCTCGCCTCTCCCTACGAGGTCGCCGGTCTGACCGACAAGATGACCTTCGACACCGTGCTGCTCGTCGACGCCGGGGCGACGACCCTGGCCGAGAACGTGGGCGCGATTCGCCGGGGACATCAGGTGGTGGCCTTCGGCGACCCCGTCACGCAGACCCCGTCGGTGTTCGAAACCGGCATCGGCGAAGCGCCCGAGGTCGCCGGCGAAGCCGAGAGCACGGTGGATGCCCTGCACGCCGACTCGGCGCTGGCCCGCCTCGGCGAACTGTTGCCCACTCTCACCCTGACCCGCAGCTACCGGGCCGGCGGCGAGGACCTCGCCGAACTGGTCAACCACCGTTTCTACGGCGGTCGCATCGACTCGCTGCCGTGGGCGGGCAGTTTTCTCGGGCACGGCAGTCTGAGCATCCACTACGTCGCCGGCGGCCACGGCATGCCCGACGTGGACAGCGGCGCCATTGAAAGCGTCGACGCCGAGGTCGTCAAGGTGGTCGAACTGGTCATCGACCACGCCGTGAAACGCCCCCGAGAATCACTCATGGTCATCACGGCGAGCACCCGCCACGCCGTGCGCGTGCAGCAGGCCGTGCTCTCGGCCTTCGCCAAACGCACCGACCTGTCCGACTTCATTCTCAAGGATCGGGCCGAACCGTTCACGGTGCTCACCCTCGAGCAGGCCGTGGCGCAGAGCCGTGACCGGGTCATCTTCTCCATCGGTTACGGCCGCACCCCGCACGGCCGGCTGCTGAGCAACTTCGGCTCGCTCGGCGAACCCGGCGGGGACCGGCTGCTGGCCATCGGCATGACCCGGGCCCGCCGCACCCTGGACATCGTGTCGTGCTTCCGCCCCGCCGACATCGACGCCGACCGGCAACGGCACGGCATCCTGGCCCTCGCGCAGGTGCTCAGCGAGACCGAGGCGCGCCGCGACGAGGTGCAGGTTCCCGACGCCAGCGAGGCGATGCTGGTGGATCTGGCGGGCCGCCTGGAGCGCCGCGGCCTCACCGTGAGCCTCGGTCACCGCGGCAAACTGGCCCTCGCCGCCAGCTACGGCACCCGTGCCGTGGTCGTGGAAACGGATGCCGTCGTGGGCCGGTCGAGCCTGCGCGAATCGCTGCGGCTGCACCCCGACGTGCTGCGCCGCCTCGGCTGGCACTACCTGCGCG
>JAWOHA010000078.1:0-2842 GCA_046496385.1 Cryobacterium sp.
GGCGGGCATGGTGTCGGCAGCGTGGTGCGGCACCGCACGTCTTTGTGTGCTGCGTTGAGGTTAGTGGATCTGGGACCTTCGGTGGGGACGGAACGGGCCGCACCGTACGGTCGAGTCCGGCTCGGCCGCGAATCGGTCTTCTGCCCCGCAGCATTGCCGCGGATAATGGACGGGTGCCTGATTCTGATCCCCTGCCGCCCCGGCCGACCCGCTGCCCCTGCCTGAGCGGGGAAACGTACAGCGGCTGCTGTGAACGCCTGCATCGCGGAGATGCGGCGGCGCCGACCGCCGAAATTCTGATGCGGGCACGGTACTCGGCTTTCGCGATGGGGGAGACGGCCTACCTGTTGCGCACCTGGCACCCTTCGACTCGGCCGGCCACCCTCGAACTCGATCACGAGCAGCAGTGGGTGCGTCTGGACGTGGAACGTCTCGTGCGCGGGGGCCCACTCGACACCGTGGGAGTGGTGGAGTTCACCGCATATTTTCGACACCACGGTAAGCGTCACCAGCAGCATGAGGCCAGCCGTTTCGTGCGCGAACACCGCATCTGGTTCTACGTCGACGAACTCGACTGACCGGCGACAGCACCGTCAGGCCCCGGACATCGCACACCCGGCGGGTGATCGAGTGCGGCCCGGGCGCACAGATCTAGGCGGGCAGGAACAGCGCGGCCAGCAGGGCGATGTACACCACGATGAAAATCGCCGGCGTCACAATGCGCACCACGTTGATCCACGGAGCGGATGCCGCGATGCGGCGGGTCAGAGCACTGCTGGTGTCGAGCGCGCGCAGGTCCGCCACGATTGCCAGGCCCTCGTTGGCGGCCGCGATCTGTACCAGGGCGCCCAGAACGCCGGACGCCAGCAGGATTCCGGCCGCCGCAATGCGCACGGTCAGCTCGGACCCCTCCAAGCCGAGGGCCAGAAACCCCACCAGGGCCGTCAGCAGAAAGGTCGGGGCCAGCTGCGACATGATGATGTGCCAACGGGCTTTGGTCCACAGGGCGATGAGCTCGTGTTCGGTCATGGGGGCTCCGGTCGTCATGCCCGCGGTGCGCCGCGGAACGTGTCTAGTCTGACCGCTCCCAGCTCGCGCCGCACACCACCGCGCCGCTTCGATCTCATACCGAGGTCTCACAGGCCGGGCTCATACAGTTGCGTCATGTCTGAGCGACTCTCAAGCGACAGTGCCCGCGGCAGCAAGCCCCAGCATTCGGTACACCGGCGATTGCGGCGTCTGCGTGACTGGGTCGGAGCGCGGCCCCGGCTGCGCTGGCTGTACCGTCTTCTCGTGGGCCTGATCGGCGGTGTCATCGTGCTGATCGGCGTGATTCTGATTCCGCTGCCCGGACCGGGCTGGCTGACCGTGTTCGTGGGTATGGCGATTCTGGGAAGCGAGTTTCCCGCCGCCGCCCGCGTTGTCGCCTTGCTGAAACGCCTTCTCACCCGGTCCTGGGACTGGTGGCAGGACCGTCGAACCGGCCGTGCCTTCCGCCCCGTTGCCGCCGTCGAGCGAGCCTGAGCGCAGCCGCCACGCAGCCGTACGAAACGTTCCCTGTGACGTCCCAAGTAGGGTCAAGCCGGGCGCGGGACGCGGTAACGTACACATCGAGGTGAGCGGAGCGTGTTGACTGTTCGCCCGTCGCGCACCCGCATTGTGAGGAGTTTCATGGAAACCTGGCCCGGAACCGCCTACCCGCTCGGGGCGACCTACGACGGCAGCGGAACGAACTTCGCGCTTTTCAGCGAAGCGGCCGAGCGTGTCGAACTCTGCCTCTTCGACGACGAGGGCTCCGAAACCCGTGTGGAGGTGCGCGAATCCAGCGCCTTCATCTGGCACTGCTATCTGCCGCTCGTGCAGCCCGGCCAGCTCTACGGCTACCGGGTGCACGGCGAATACCGGCCGACTGCGGGCACCCGGGTCAACTCCAGCAAACTGCTCCTGGACCCCTATGCCAAAGCCACCTGCGGCACGATCGACTGGCACCCGTCGCTGTTCTCGTACACCTTCGGCGATCCTCAATCACGCAATGATGAAGACTCAGCCCCGCACATGATGCTGGGCGTGGTGGTCAACCCCTTCTTCGATTGGGCCGGTGACCGCCCTCTGCGCACCCCGTACAACGAGACCTTCATCTATGAGGCCCACGTGAAGGGCCTGACGAAGCTGCAGACAGAGGTACCCGAATCCCAACGCGGCACCTATGCCGGTGTCGCGCATCCGTCGATCATCGACCATCTGCAGAAACTCGGGGTGACCGCCGTCGAGCTGATGCCCGTGCACCAGTTCGTGAACGACGGCACCCTGCAGGAACAGGGACTGAACAACTACTGGGGTTACAACACCATCGGGTTCTTCTCTCCGCACAACGCCTATTCCTCGACCGGGGACCGTGGTCAGCAGGTGCAGGAGTTCAAGGGCATGGTGCGCAGCATGCACGACGCCGGCATCGAGGTGATTCTGGACGTGGTGTACAACCACACTGCGGAGGGCAACCACCTCGGCCCCACACTCTCGTTCAAGGGCATCGACAACGAGGCCTACTACCGCCTGATGGACGGTGACAAACAGCACTACATGGATTACACCGGAACCGGCAACACGCTCAACGTGCGTCACCCGCACGTGCTGCAACTGATCATGGACTCGCTGCGCTACTGGGTCACCGAGATGCACGTGGACGGCTTCCGGTTCGACCTGGCGAGCGAGCTCGCGCGCGGGAGATCGCCGCCCTCCAGGGACAGGGGTACTCCTGCGCCGAGATGAGCCTCCTGGCCGCCGTCCGCTTCCTCGGACTCCCCGAGACCCACCTGGGAGCCGCCGGCGTCTTCGGGGGCGG
>JAWOHA010000138.1:0-2583 GCA_046496385.1 Cryobacterium sp.
CTTTGCCAGCACCAACACCGCCATCACCAAGGCCATGCTCGACGTCGCCACCGACGCCGAGCGGCTCAGCGTCATCACCAGCGTGCGCCAGGCCGAGTTCGGGGACATCATCCACTCGGAGCTCCTCGCCCGAGAATGCGATGCGGTCCGTCTTGGCCACGGCTGGCACGGCCATCGTGAACAGCACGACCAGGGCCGCTGCGATGGTGGCGGTCCTTCTCATAGCTCCTCCTTGGGAGCAGGCCACCGACATTTCCAATGCTAGGCCAGCACATTCCACGCGAACAGAGGTGAGGGCCAAGAAATCTGTGAACCTGGGGCGGCTCGGTCCGCGGCGGCCGAGACACACGTGTGTGCCGGACGCTGATGTGCAGACGTGGGTGGGCTGATCAGACGCCGTTGGCGAGCTGGGAGTCGTACTCGTCTTGGTCGTAGCTTCCGAGCGACCACTGGACCAGACCTGACTGCGAAAGCGTCCAAGTGATTGGTGAGTGAAATGAAGGTTGACCAGGAGTTGAAAGGCTTCGTGCAAGCAGTCGCTGATGCCTCCCCGGAGCCGCCGCTGCTCGACGCTGTGACACAGAAGGTGAAACGTCGCGTTGCTCCGGTTGTCGCCGCTGCAGCTGGATTCGCTGCGGCAATGGATGTTCGCCGATGATGCCGATCCAGCGCCGACGGGACCATCCGACCCGTCAGAGATGAGTGCGTCTCCCACAAAGCAAGAGATGCTCGCCGACGGGGTGGTTACCGAAGTCGAATATCGTGCTGCTGTGGATGAGGTGGTGGGATGCTTGGACGCTCAGGAAATCGACACTTCGGTGCGATACGATTCGTCAGGCGTCGCGGCATTCGACAGCCAAGGGGCGGGCGCAGCTGAGAAGTTCGACGCCTGTTTCGCTCAGCACCTCGGATCCGTCGCATATGCATGGGCGAACCAGAATGCGAGCCCTGAGGGCGAGATTGCGTTCTACGACGATGTTGTGAACTGCGTCGAGGGTCAAACGGGTCAGTCCTTCGGGGATGTGGAAGCCGTAGGAGATACCAGGGCAACCGACGCTGCGATAGCTGCAGCGCCAGACCTCTACGAGACCTGCTTCAACACGACCGTGTCGCTTTCACTTCTCACCGGATTGGTTGAAACGGTCAAGCGAACGGCCCCGCCGCCGAATCTGGAGATGACGACGAGTTCGATCGAAGAGGTGACAAACGAGAAGGCACCGCTGACCCCGTCGAAACCGCTCTCATAGGAACCGTGAAGTTCACCGCGGACCCGGTGGGCGATGAACTCATTAGCGTCAGTATTGTCGTCGACGCTCCGTGGGACCCAGAAGCGGAAGTTGGAAACACGGGAGGCGAAGCCTCTCGTGCAACGGTCCCAGGCGTCGGAGATGCGCTTGTCGAGGGCGAGGGTCCGGGGATTTCAATCGCGTTTCCCCTGCCAGACGCCGTCATTGTCACGGTGCTCGGCCGCGGCGTGCCAATGGATGTGATTGAGGCCTTCGCCGCACAGCTTCGCGCTGACCTGGTCCAATCAGCTGGCTGAACAGAAATGCCGATCTGCCCGCCTACATCCGGCACTGTGAGCGCAGCCACCCCGTGACACCGCTGGCCCTCGAAATGAACAATCCGTGTAAAGAACGCGCTGATCGCGTGTAATCCAGCGGAACCGAACCCACCGAGAACGAGGCACCGTAAGGGCCGTCGACTTTCCCGACTTGCCCACCATCTACTTCCCCGCATCATCCAGACGAACTCGGGGTGCACCGAATGTGTAGCTAGTTCGTTGGGTTTCATGGGAATGGCTCTCGGCGATCGCGGTCCGGTTGCCGATACTTGTCGAAGCGAACGCCGCGTCGTGCGCTCGTGGATACCGCGGCATGTTGAGGCAGGAAGGTATGGGGGAATTGCAGCTGATTCGTGGGACCTGGGTGGCGTTGATCGCCGCTGGGGTCCTGCTGGTGGCAGCAGCGATGGCATCTGCCGCACCGACCTACCCCGTCGCGCAGGAGTCCTCCGTTGTCGCCGGACCCGCGATCGTCCCTGCGACTCCGGGTGCCTCCGACGGCATCGCACCAAGACTGTCATCGGACGGCCGTGCGAGCGATGGACGGACTGCAGGGCCTCGAGGCGGCGGCACCGCCGACAGGGAGGAGTCTGGTGCGAAGGTGACGGGTGATTCGAATCACGGGCAGGTCGTCAGGGACGTGGCCGGCACGGTTGAGGGCCCAGCATCTGGCTGCGCGATATCCGGCGCGGCGCGATCAGACGCAGGGAAGCCCTTGACATCGAACACCGATCCGATGGTGCCAGACGCCACGGGACACTGCGCGAGCGAACCGGACGCCACCGGAGTGCCCTCGGATACGTCAAAGACCACAGGACCGCCCGACTCCATCGGGGCGCCGGACGCTCCCGGACAGGGCAACGCGAAGCAGGATCACGGCAAGTGACCAGTGCTCGCACGGATGTGACGAGGTCCGTGCTCGACGGTGCTGGGGTTTGGCATCTGGCTGCGATCGCAGCACTCGGCATCGGCGCAGGGCTCATCTACATCACGGGATATGTCGATACATGCTCCGCCGC
>JAWOHA010000254.1:0-3925 GCA_046496385.1 Cryobacterium sp.
ATCTTCATGCACGCCTCGTTTAGCCGGTATGCGGCCGCTTGGCAACCGCCGACCGGTCCAACTCGCGGCGGGAAACCTGCGCCCCGCAGCCCAGGCAATGGGGTGCGGGGAGGCGTATTTGTTCCGCGGACCCGTCCGTGCCTCGGCGGGGGCAAGAGGGAAAGCGGTGCTCCGCCCCGCACTCCAAGACGCTCTCGCGCGACTCGAGGCTCGTCGTGCCGCCGCCAGGTTTTGGAGTGCGGCAGCCCTCTGCCGCTTTGTGGGGTGGGCGAACGATCGGTGACGATCGAATGTTCCATGCGCAATCGAAGGCAACCCAGAGCGGTGAGGGACGTGGCCACGGCGCTGTCGCTGACTCCCACACGCTCCCTGCCGGACACCGTCACGGCCGCCGCGGCCGACGACGCCATGGTGCTCAAGGCCTACCTGACCCCGCATCCGGACGGCTACTACATCGTGTGCGGCGCGGAGTCGCCGGCCGATGGCGACCGGGTCAGCGGCGAGCAGCTCGGCCACCTGCTCAGCCAGCTCTCCGAGATCTTCCGGTTCGTGATCATCGACACGGCCCCCGGCCTGGGCGAGCACGCGCTGGCCGCCCTCGAAGCTGCCACGGACGCCGTGTTCCTCTGCGACATGTCCGTGCCGGGTGCCCGCGGTCTGCGCAAGGAAATCGCCGCTCTCACCACCGTCGGCATCATGCCGTCGGCCCGTCACGTGGTGCTGAACTTCGCCGACCGGGTGAGCGGGCTGAGCGTGCGGGACATCGAGGCGACGATCGGGGTGCCGGTGGACATCGCCGTGCCCCGGTCGAGCGCGGTGACGCTGTCCACGAACCGGGGGGTTCCGCTGCTTCAGGACGGCAGAAAAGATCCGGCGTCGGCGGCGCTGAACCGGCTGGTATGCCGGTTCGATCCCGGCGCGAAACTCAAACGTGGTCGCTTGCATCGAAGGGTGGTTGTCGCATGAAACTGGCCGACCGGATGGACGCGGCGCGCCGCGATGGTCCCCTGCATCGCATCGACAAGCGCGACAAGCAGGCCGCGAGCGTCTCTGCGCCGAAGGAGGTCACCCACGAGAGTGGGGGGCCGTCCGTGCCGGTGCCGGCGCTGCCGCAGGCTCAGGCTCCGGCCCCGGAGGAGGCACCCGTTCCGGCGCCGCCGGTAGACCCGCTGGCCGAACTCAAGGAACGGGCCGCGCAAGAACTCTTCGGCCGAATCGGCACGCGGCTGAACGACCCGAGCCTGAGCGAGGAGCAACTGCACTCTTACGCCAGGGCCGAACTCGTCAGCATCGTCGCGGCCGAGCAGGTTCCGCTCAGCCCGGAGGAACGCACCCGGCTGATCGCCGCGATCGGTGCCGACGTGCTGGGATACGGGCCGCTGGAGGCCCTGCTCGACGACGTCGCCGTGACCGAGATCATGGTGAACGGCCACGAGCAGATCTTCGTCGAGCGTGACGGCCGTCTCAGCCGCAGCGACGCCCGGTTCGCCAGCGAGGCTCAACTGCGCCGGGTGATCGAGCGCATCGTGTCGAAGGTTGGGCGCCGCATCGACGAGTCGTCTCCGCTGGTGGATGCCCGCCTCGCCGACGGCTCACGGGTCAACGCGATCATTCCGCCGCTCGCGGTCGACGGCTCCTCGCTCACCATTCGCAAGTTCGCGCGCGAACCGCTCACGGTGACCGACCTGATCAGCTTCGGCACCCTGAGCGCCGACATGGCACAGGTGCTCGACGCCTGTGTGAAGGCCAAACTCAACATCATGGTCTCCGGCGGCACCGGAACGGGCAAGACGACGCTGCTCAACGTGTTGTCGGGGTTCATCCCCGCCGACGAGCGCATCGTCACCATCGAAGACGCGGTGGAGCTGCAGCTGCAGCAAGACCACGTCATCCGGTTGGAATCCCGGCCGGCCAACATCGAGGGCAAAGGCGAGGTCACCATTCGTGACCTCGTGCGTAACTCCCTGCGCATGCGGCCGGACCGGATTGTGATCGGTGAATGCCGTGGCGGTGAGAGCCTGGACATGTTGCAGGCGATGAATACCGGGCACGACGGCTCGATCTCGACGGTGCACGCGAACTCGCCGCGGGACGCGATCGCCCGGCTGGAAACCCTCGTGCTGATGGCCGGAATGGACCTGCCGTTGCGCGCGATCAGAGAGCAGATCTCCTCCGCGATCGATGTGATCATCCAGATCAGCAGGCTCAAGGACGGCACCCGCCGGGTGACGCACGTGACGGAGGTGCAGGGCATGGAAGGTGACATTGTCACCCTGCAGGACGCCTTCGTCTTCGACTACAGTGCCGGAGTCAACGAAGCCGGACGTCTGCTCGGCCACGCGGTGCCGACCGGTGTGCGGCCCCGATTCGCCGACAAGTTTCGCGATCTCGGGATTCCGTTGGCGCCCAGCGTGTTCCAGGCCGATTTCGCCACCCGCACTCAGCGATGAACGCCGTGGCCCTGTACGGCGGCATCGCCGCCGCCCTGATCGCCCTGTTCGCGCTCGTCTTTCTGGTGATCGCCCCGCCGCGGCCCCGTGTGCCGCTGGAGCGCCGCCGGGCCCCGGGCGCGGTGGACACGTCGACGCTCACCCGGGTGACCGATCGCACGGTGGACGTGATCGAGAAGGTGATCCACCGTCGCGGCCGGGCGCCGTTCACGGCGGAGGAACTGGAACAGGCCAGCATTCGCATGCAGCCGTCCAGTTTCGTGCTGATGGTGCTGTCGGCGTCGACCGTGCTGGCCATGACCGGTCTGCTCCTGGCGGGCGGCACCCTCTGGTCGATACCGCTCATGCTGACCTTCGCGGCGCTGGCCCCGATCGGCGCGAAAGTCCTCCTCGGCATACGTGCCGGGCGCCGCCGCGCGAAATTTGCGGAACAGCTCGATGAAGCCCTGGGGCTCCTCGCCGGCGGCCTGCGATCCGGCCACAGCCTGCTGCGGGCGGTTGACGCGGCATCCCAGGAGATGCCCGCACCGACGGCGGACGAGCTGGCCCGGGTGGTGAACGAGACCCGCATCGGTCGCGATCTGGGCGACGCTCTCGGCAACACGGCCACGCGAATGGGCAGCGAAGACTTTCAGTGGGTGGCGCAGGCCATCGCCATTAACCGTGAGGTCGGCGGCAACCTCTCCGAGGTGCTCGATCAGGTGGGCCACACCATTCGGGAACGCAACGAGATTCGTCGCCAGGTGACGTCGCTCGCCGCCGAGGGCAAGATGTCTGCCTGGGTGCTGATCCTGCTGCCGATCGGGGTGTTCACCTTTCTTCTGGTCACGCAGCCCGGCTACTTCGGCGGCTTCTTGACCAGCATCTGGGGCATAGCAGCCCTCGTCGTCGCCGCCATCCTGCTCATCGGCGGCTCATTGTGGATGATGGTCGCCGTCAAGGTGAAGTTCTAGGAGACCCCGATGCCCTCACTCATTGCAATTCTTTCTTCGCTCGCCGTCGCCGGCGGGCTCGCGGCCCTCATCGGCATCTTCGTGGGCGGCCGCGCCGTCAGCCCGGCCATGGACCTCGAGGACACGCCTCCGAACCTGGTGACGTCGGGCGCCGCACGCGTTCGGCGTGCCCGGGGGATGCGTGAGCTGGCCCCCTTCGGGTACCTCGGCATGCTCGAACGCCGGCTGGCGCTCGCCGGGTGGCCGCCGGCCTGGACCATCGACCGGATCCTGATCGTCAAGCCCCTCGCCGCCGCCGCCGGTGCGCTGCTGGCGGTGCTGTGGATCAGCGACGACCCGGCCCCGACCCGCTTCGTGCTCGGCAGCCTTCTCGTGCTGCTGTGCTTCTTCGTGCCCGACCTCTTGCTGATCAGCCGCGGGCAAGAACGGCAGGAGAAGATCCAGCACGCCCTGGCCGACACCCTCGACCAGATGACGATCGCGGTGGAGGCCGGCCTCGGTTTCGAGGCGGCCATGGCCAAG
>JAWOHA010000287.1:0-6700 GCA_046496385.1 Cryobacterium sp.
CGCCCAGCGATGACACGACACTGCCGAACACGGCCGCGAACAGCACGGCGAGGGCGATGAGGGATGCCAGGACGGCCGCCCCGAGGTAGCCGAGCACGAGGCCGGCGATCGCCAGCCCGCGGCCCGCCTCGCCGCGGGCACGAATCTGCCCCAGCGCGATGTGCCCGGTGACGATGGCCACCAGAGAGAAGACGAACGCCGACACCAGCGAGACCACCGCGAGCGTGTTCGTGCGGGGAGGCGTGGCGTACCCCTCCGGGGTGGCGGGCCCCGCCGCCGATCTCTGACCGGGCTGCTGCGCACCGGCCTGCTGCGGAGTCGTCTGGTGATCGTCACTCATGTGGCGCTTTCGGTTCTGGGCGTTGCGCGGTCGCTATGCCGACGGCGCGGTCTGGGCGATTTTGCCCAGCAGCCCGTTCACGAAGCCCGCGGAGTCGTCGGTGGAGAGCACCTTCGCCGATTCGACGGCTTCATCGATGGCCACGGCCACGGGAATGGCGTCGTTGAAGAGGATTTCCCAGATTCCGATGCGCAGAATGGCGCGGTCGATGTTGGGCATCCGGGCCAGGGTCCAGCCCTGCGAATACGTCTCGATGAGCTCGTCGATTTCGACCTGGTTGTCCACGACTCCGTCGATGATGTCTCGCGCGTACAGCCAGGAGGCCTGCCGGGCAGGCTCATTGACGGCACGTTCCGCCTCCCGGGCGAGAGATTCCGGAATGGTGCTCTGGCGCACGTCGGCGGCGTAGAGAACGTCGAGGGCGCGCTTGCGGGCCTTGGTGCGGGCGCTCACTAGTTGACGCGGCCCAGGTAGTCTCCCGTTCGGGTGTCCACCTTCACTCTGGTGCCCTGTTCCAGGAACAGCGGAACCTGGATCTGGAAACCCGTCTCGACCGTGGCGGGCTTGGTGCCGCCGGTCGAGCGGTCGCCCTGCAGGCCGGGTTCGGTGTAGGTGATTTCCAGAACGACCGATGCCGGCAGCTCGACGTACAGCGGGTTTCCGTCATGCAGCGCCACGGTCACGGCCTGGCTCTCAAGCATGAAGTTGCTGGCGTCGCCGACCACGGCCGCGGACACGTACAGCTGGTCATAGTCGGAGACGTCCATGAACACGTACGATTCACCGTCCGCGTAGAGGTAGGTGAAGTCGCGGCGATCCACGTTTTCGGTTTCGATCTTGGCGCCGGCGTTGAAGGTGCGGTCGACGGTCTTGCCGCTCACGACGTTCTTCAGCTTGGTGCGAACAAAGGCGCCGCCCTTGCCGGGCTTGACGTGCTGGAACTCAATGACGGCCCAGAGGTTGCCGTCGATCTTGAGGACGACGCCATTTTTGATATCGGCGGTAGAGGCCATGAGAGGAAGGTTCCGTTCGATTCGTTCAATTAGGAAGGTGCACGGCCCATTCGGCCTCAGACGAGTGTAGTTCCCCGGGCCGCGGCTCGCCAAAGTCTTCGGTCCCACGGCACGATCAGGGTGTCCCCTGGCTGCGGGGCAGGCCGCTGACGTGGTCGAGGGCGAGCCGGTAGGAGTCGAACCCCAGCCCCGCGATCACACCGGTGGCGATGGCGCTCACGACGCTGGTGTGCCGAAAGGTCTCCCGGGCGTGCGGGTTGCTGATGTGCACCTCGATCAGGGGCAGGCCGGCCTTCGTCACGAGGGCCGCGGCATCCCGCAGCGCGTAGCTGTAGTGCGTGAAAGCCGCCGGGTTCAGAATCACGGCATGCCCGTTGTCGACCGCTTCATAGAGCCAGTGGATCAGCTCGGCCTCGTCGTCGGTCTGGCGCAGATCGACCGTGACCCCGTGGGGCGCTGCGGCGGTGAGCAGTGCGCGCAGGTCTTCCAGGTTGGCGGCACCGTAGACATCCGGTTCCCGGCTGCCGAGGCGCCCCAGGTTCGGACCGTTCAGAACGAGGACTGTAGTCATTCCCCGAGCTTAGGCCCGGCCGACCCCCGTTCGGGAACAGCCCCGCGCGGGTGGCCCCGGGTGCGGCACCGGTGAGTTCGCCGGTCAGAGCCGCCGCAGAGCGGCGATCGCGTCGTCGCAGGCGTCATCGAAGGGTTCGAGGACCAGACTGATGATCCCCTCGTCGAGCTCTGCGGCGAAGCGTCTCGCCTCGGTCACACTGTGCGCGGTCACGGCGATCGGGGCGGTTGCCCCATGACGCCGCAGCGACGCGGCGAGCACCTTGTTCGTGTCGACGCTTGGGATGGTGCTGACGATCCAGAGGGCGCCCGCGAGCGGCAGCGAGTTCGGGAACTCGGTGTTGTTGGCGTCGCCGAAGCGAATAGCGAGGCGGTCCGACCGCGCGAGATTGCTGTGGTCAACCGTGCCGTAGGGGTCCCAGTCCACGACCAGCACGGTGTACCCCGACACGGCCAGTTGCTCGGACAGTCGTTTTCCGAACCGGCCGTTGCCGAAGACGATCACATCGAACGCCTCGGGGTCGGGGGCGGGCTCCGCGATGACGCTGCGTCGTTCGAAGATTCCGAGCACCGGTTGCAGAAAAGTGAAGAGTTGCTTGGAGTACAGAATCATGTACGTCGACGCGCCGATGGTGATCATGCCCACGAGGGTGACCAGCCCGACGGTGTCGTTGTCGACATGGCCCAGGTCGCGGCCCAGGGCGATGAGGATCAGGGAGAATTCGCTGATCTGTGCCACGGCGAGTCCGGAGAGGAAAGACACGCGCTTGGGGTAGCCCAGCACTCCCATGATGATGAGCACGATCAGGGGGTTGCCGATCAGAACAAACGCGGAGAACGCGATCGCGATCGGGATCTGAGCGCCGATCGACGAGAAATCCAGTTGAGAGCCGAGGCCGATGAAGAAGAAAAGCAGCAGGAAGTCGCGGAGCCCCGACAGGGACGAGGCGATCGACTCCCGGAACCGGGTCGAGGCCAGGGCGAATCCGGCCAGAAAAGCGCCGACCTCAACGGAGAAACCCAGCCAGTCGGTCAACGCGGCCACCGACACAGCCCAGGCGATGCAGACCACGATGAGCAGTTCCTGGGAATTGGCGACAAGCTTGAGAAGCCCGGGAAGAACCCATTTCATGGCAATGAAGAGCCCGCCGATGAGGCCGGCGGCGCTGAGGAGCATCACGCCGGCCTGGCTCCACAGCGAGCCGCCCCGATCGACCCCGAAACTGGACAGGGCGATCATCACGAGGATGACGACGATGTCTTGCACGATCAGGAATCCCAGAGCGATGCGCCCGTGAAGCTCGTCCAGTTCGCGCTTGTCGGACAGGAGCTTGACGATGATGATCGTCGAGGAGAAGGTCAGTGCCACCGCGACGTAGATCGACATGATCACCGACATTCCGAACACGATCGCCAGGCCGAAACCCACGATCGACGTGAACAGCACCTGCCCCAGACCGGTGAGCAGGGCCACCCGCCCGATCGACTTCACCAGGTGGATGTCGAGTTTGAGCCCGACCAGGAAGAGCAGAACGGCGATGCCGATCTCCGCGAGGAGGTCCAGCGCCGTCGCGTCGCCGACCCAGTCCAGCACGGACGGGCCGACGATGACCCCGACGATGATGAACGCGACGATGAGGGGCTGACGCGCCCGGTGCGCGAGGAACGCGACGACGGCGGCGACCGCCAGAACTGCCGCGGTGACGGCGAAGGCGTCTATCGGGGCGCTCATCAGCCGTGTTCGCCGTTACCGTTTACGCTGCACCCGATCACGTTTCACCCTTTATTCGCACGTCGTGCTTTTATGGTAGCCGCCCCGCGACTCGGCACCGAAACTCGGCACCGAATACCTCGACGTGATCGGACTCCTCGACGGAGACTGTGCCCGGGCCCGAATATCTCGCGCCGCAGACAGTGAGGCCGCCGGAGGCCGGTCTGGCCGTTTCCGGTCGGTCTGGCCGTTTCCGATCGGCGGCGGTGCCGGCCGCTACACTGGGCCTCGATCGGTGCACCGAACCGGATCGCCGACGATCAGCGCTGACCGAAGGACCCGATGACCAGTCCGTGGACCGCCCTGCCCCTGGGGGATGCAACGCACGACGCGCTCAGGAAGATGGAGCAGGCCCATGAGTCCGCGATCCTGGACCGGGTCACGCGTACCGGTGTGCGGCGCCTGGTTCAGGAATCCTGGGTTCGGTCCCTCTCCCTGCGTCTGGACCCGTCCACGCTGCCTCCCGAGCGGGAGCTCAGCGCCCAGGAGCTCCGCGACCTGCGCAACCGGCATCCGCTGTCGTCGGTGCTGCCGGTGGTGCACAACCTGCTCGTTCGGCATGCCTTCGATGCGGGATTGATCGTCGCCGTCGGCGACGAGTCCGGGCGGCTGCTGTGGATAGACGGCGACCGCACGCTGCGCCGCAAGGCTGAGGACATGATGTTCGTCGAGGGCGCCGACTGGTCCGAGCGCCGGGTCGGCACGAGCGCGCCGGGCACCGCCCTGGCTCTCGACCACGGAATTCAGATTCAGCGCGCCGAACACTTCAATCGCCTGGCGCACCCCTGGAGCTGCACCGCGGTGCCCATCCACGACCCGGAATCGGGAGTGGTGCTCGGCGTGCTCGACATCACCGGCGGTGCCGACGCGGTTGCCCCGCAGACCCTGCCCCTCGTGGAGGCCGCCGTGGCCGCGCTCGAGGCGGAACTGCGCATTCAGCGCCTCGGGCTCGCCTCACACGATCAGGACGCCGCCCGGGGCGTTCTGGCCCTCAGGCAGACCCCGCGCCGCCGCGAGTCTCCGGCAGCGTTGACCGTTCTCGGCAGCGACAACGGCCAGCTCACCGTCGGCGGCCAGACCGTGGAGATCAGTCCGCGGCACGCCGAGATCCTCACCCTGCTCGCCTGGCACCGACAGGGCCTCTCCGCCGAACGGCTCGCCCTCCTGCTCAGCGACCAGGCCAACGGCGTCGACACCGTGCGGGCCGAGATGGTGCGTGTGCGCAAGGTGCTCGACGCCCTCGCTCCCCGCATGGTGATCAGCTCCCGCCCTTATCGGCTGGAATCGGTACTGGAACTGGACGCCCAACGGGTGCTGGCCTTTCTCGAACGTGGCGCCCACCGGGTGGCCCTCGGCGCCTATCGCGGTGCCGTGCTGCCCACTTCCCTGGCCCCCGGCATCATCGAGCTGCGTACCGAGGTCAGCGCCCGGCTGCGCGAAGCGATGCTCAGCGACGCCTCACCCGATCTGCTGCTGGACTACGCTCGCAGCGAGGAAGCCACCTACGACACCGAGGTCTGGCGGGCCTGCCTCGAGCTGCTTCCGCCCCGTTCCCCGAAGCGCGCCGCGGTCGTGGCCCGTTTGAAACGCATCGACACGGAACTCGGGGGTAGCGGCGGCGCGCACGACCGGACCGCCGCCGGCCGCCGCCGCAACCTTTCGCAACCTTTGCTGCCGTAGCCTCGGGGCACGGCTGCAGCAGCAGCCGCCGACACCGTCGTCGACAGAGGAGAACCATGACCGTCTATGCAACGCCCGGGTCCGCCAACGCAAAGGTCACCTTCAAGCCCCGTTACGAGAACTGGATCGGCGGCGAGTGGGTCGCCCCGGTCAAAGGCCAGTATTTTGAAGACATCTCCCCCGTGAACGGCAAGCCCTTCACCGAGGTCGCCCGCGGCACCGCCGCCGACATCGACCTGGCCCTGGACGCCGCCCACAAGGCCGCTCCGGCCTGGGGAAAGACCAGCTCCACCGAACGTGCCGCCGTGCTGCACAAGATCGCCGACATCATGGAGGCCAACCTGGAACTCCTCGCGGTGGCGGAGACCTGGGACAACGGCAAGCCGGTGCGGGAGCCCCTGGCCGTCGACATTCCCCTCGCCGCCGACCACTTCCGCTACTTCGCCGCCGCGATTCGGGCTCAGGACGGCGACCACGCCCAGCTGGACGATGACACCGTCTCCTACCAGTTCCACGAACCGCTCGGCGTCGTCGGACAGATCATCCCCTGGAACTTCCCCATCCTGATGGCCGCCTGGAAGTTGGCGCCGGCCCTGGCCGCGGGCAACACCATCGTGCTCAAGCCGGCGGAGCAGACGCCGGTGTCGATCCTGGTGCTCATCGAGCTGCTCGGGAATGTGCTTCCCCCCGGCGTGGTCAACATCGTCAACGGCTTCGGCCTCGAAGCGGGCAAGCCGCTGGCCTCCAGCCCGCGTATCCGCAAGATCGCCTTCACCGGGGAGACCTCCACCGGCCGTCTCATCCTGCAGTACGCCAGCGCGAACATCATTCCGTCCACCGTCGAACTCGGCGGAAAAAGCCCGAACATCTTCTTCAGCGACGTCGCCGACCACAACGATGCCTTCTACGACAAAGCACAGGAAGGTTTCACGCTCTTCGCCTTCAACCAGGGCGAGGTGTGCACCGCCCCGAGCCGCGCCCTGCTGCAGAAGCCGATTTATGACAGCTTCCTCAGCGACGCCGTCGCCCGTACCGCCAAGGCCATCCAGGGCAACCCGCTCGACACCAACACTCAGGTCGGCGCCCAGGCGAGCAACGACCAGCTCGAGAAGATCCTGTCCTACATCGACATCGGCAAGAAGGAGGGCGCCACGCTCGCCCTCGGCGGCGAACGCGTTGACCTCGGCGGGGACCTGTCCGGGGGCTACTACGTGCAGCCGACCATCTTCGAGGGCCACAACAAGATGCGCCTGTTCCAGGAGGAGATCTTCGGCCCAGTGCTGGCCGTGACGAGCTTCACCGACTACGCTGATGCCATCTCCATCG
>JAWOHA010000172.1:0-8650 GCA_046496385.1 Cryobacterium sp.
AAGGGCAAGATCGAGATCCAATACAGGCGTCCGCCGAGGCCGCGCGGGAAGAAGACGGCGCGCTGACGGTAGGTGGCTCCGCCGCCGTCGGTCGGAATGACCGTCATCTCCAGCCAGGCCGAACCGGGCACCCGCATCTCGGCGCGCAGGCGCAGAAATTTGCCCCGTTCGATCTGCTCGACACGCCAGAAGTCGAGCGCCTCGCCCACGTGCAGTTCCTCGGGGTTACGGCGCCCCCGGCGCAGGCCCACGCCGCCGACGACCTTGTCCATCAGACCGCGAATCGCCCAGGCCAGCGGGAAGGAATACCAGCCGTTGTCGCCGCCGATGCCTTCGATGACCCGCCACAGGTCGGCCGGTTCGGCCGACGTGTGCTTTTCCCGCAGGTCGGTGAAGACGATGTGCCCGGCCCAGTTCGGGTCGCTCGGCAGCGGGTTGCTCGCTGCGCCCTCGGTAGACGAGTTGTGCCAGCTCGTCTCGACCTCGCCGCCCTTCATGCGGCCCAGCGCCAGCCGAACCGCGCGCCGGTAACTGGTCAGGCCGCCTTCCGGCTCGGGAATGTACTGGTTGATGTCATGGTCGGTGACCACACAGTCGTACTGCAGCGACGCGATGATGGGGATAGCGAGGCTGCGCGGAATCGGCGTCACCAGATTCACCCATTGGCTGGCCAGCCACGGCGTCAGGACCGGCAGCGAGGCGATCGCACGCTGTTTGAGTCCGGCTTCCAGGGCGTAGCCGTTCATCATCTGGCCGTAGCGCAGCACGTCGGGGCCGCCGATGTCGAAGGTGCGGTTGACCTCCGGGGGAAGTTCTGCCGCTGCCTGCAGGTAGTACAGCACGTCGCGCACGGCGATGGGCTGGATCTTGTTGCGCACCCATTTGGGGGCGGGCATGTAGGGCAGCACGTCGGTGAGGTGCCGGATCATCTCAAACGACGTGGAGCCGGATCCGATCACGACGCCGGCCTGCAGTGCCACGGTGGGAACGCCGGAAGCCAACAGGATCCGGCCGACCTCGGCACGGGAACGCAGGTGTTCGGAGAGTTCCCCCGTGGCCGGGTGCAGCCCACCGAGGTAGACGATGCGGGACACCCCGGCTGCGGCCGCGGCGGCGGCGGCATTCTCGGCCGATTCGTGTTCGATCTGTTCGAAGTCGCCGGTCGCTCCCATGGAGTGCACCAGGTAGTAGAACACATCGATGCCTTTGAGGGCCTCGTCAAGGGACGCCCGATCCCCGAGGTCGCCCTGCACGATATCCACCTGGTCAGCCCACGGCACGTCGCGCAGCTTGAGCGGGGTGCGCACGAGCACTCGCACGGTGGCGCCGGCTTCGAGGAGTTTGGGTACCAGACGACCGCCGATGTATCCCGTAGCACCGGTAACGAGCACTGTTCCAAGAGTCATGATTCCACCGTACCCGGGTCCTCCCGATAGCAAGCTCCGAATCCCGGCGGGGTGCGCGGGCGGCTTCACCCTAAGCTCGACCTATGCAGCCCAGTTACGCTCTCGCAGTCGATTTCGGTGGCACCAAGGTCGAGGCCGCCCTCGTCGACGAGGGCGGCCGGGTGCTCGCTGGCTCCCGCCGTCGCGCGCCGACCGGTTCGCGCGCCGACAGCGACGCCCTTGCCCAGAGCGTGCGCCGGGCCGTGCTCGGCGCCCACGCCGCGCTGCCGGCCGGCTCCGTTCTGGCCGGTGTGGGAATCGGCAGCGCCGGTCCAATCGGGGTCACGGACGGCACCATCTCCCCGCTGAACCTTCCGATCTGGCGCGATTACCCGCTCCGGGGTCTGGTGCAGTCGCTCGTGCCCGACCAGCCGGTGCGGCTGCGCATGGACGGCCTCTGCATCACCCTGGCCGAGCACTGGATCGGTGCCGGACAGGGTCTGAGCAACGTCATGGCCATGATCGTCTCCACCGGCATCGGCGGTGGCCTCATCATCGACGGGCACGCCGTCACCGGCCCGAGCGGCAACGCCGGCCACATCGGCCACATCGAAGTGGCCGGTTTCGACGACCCCTGCGCCTGCGGCGGACGAGGCTGCCTGGAAGCCGTCGCCTCCGGCCCCAAGACGGTGGCCTACGCAACGCGGCAGGGTTTCACGGGCACGACTGGTGAAGACCTCGCGGCGGCGTACACCGCCGCCGATCCGGTGGCCCGGCAGGCCGTGGAGCGCAGCGGCCGGGCCCTCGGTCAGGCCATCGCATCCGCCACCAACCTGTTGGACTTGGATCTGGTGGCGGTGGGCGGCGGATTCTCCGGCGTCACTCCCGACCTGTTCACATTCGCCCGCGCGGCCATCGCCCGGCGCACCGCGTTCCCCTTCGCCACCCGGGTGCGCCTGGTGCCGTCGGCCCTGTCGGGCGAAGGCCCCCTGATCGGCGCGGCGGCGCTGATACATCGCGCTGCGCTCGTCGCCTGAACCGGCCGGCGCCGGCGGCTGTGTCGTCGGGACCGGTGTCAGCGGGGGCGTTCCAGGTCGTCTTCGAGCAGATGCGGGCGCGAGATGACCGGCCCGGCCAGGCTCACCAGCAGCGCCGTGGTGATCAGGAACAGCAGCGGCCAGGTCCAGCCGGAGGTGAGCTCGTGCAGCAGCGCCATGGCCAGCGGGCCCAGTGCGCCGAGGGTGTACCCCACGCTCTGAACGAAGCCGCTGAGAGCGACCGCGCCCTGGTGGGTGCGGGTGCGCAGATTGATCAGGGTGAGGGCCAGCGGAAAGAACAGCGGTCCAAGGCCGGCGAAGGCCACCCACAGCGCGGTGAAAGACGTCGGTGCCAGCAGCAGGCCCAGGTCCCCGGCGAGAAAGAAGAACACGCCCAGGTAGACGAGCAGCCCCACGTTTTTCAGGCGCGCGGTGATCAGCGGAACGATCAGTGCGACGGGTATGCCCATGGCGGCGTACAACGACAGTGTCAGCCCGGCTTCGGCGGGGCTGAACCCGGCGCGATCGATGAGCAGCTGCGGCAGCCACGCGAACACCGCGTAGGCGTTGACGGCCGACATGGCGAAGACCACCGCGATCGCCCAGGCTATGGAGGAGCGCCAGATACGGCTGAGCAGGCCCGCGTCGGCCTCCTCCAGCACCGGTGAGGGTAGGTTCGCGACCCGGCTGCGCACCAGCATCGTGATCCACGGCACCATCGCGAGAAGCGACAGCAGACCCCACATTCCCAGAGAGACCCGCCAGCCGGCGGATTGGGCCACGGGCACGGCTACGAGCGGCGGCAGCACCGTGCTCAGCGCGACGACGGTGACGAAAAGCGACGTCACCAGGCCGAGACGGTCGGGAAAATACTTCTTCACCAGGGGTGGCAGCAACACGTTGGCCACGCCGAGCGCCGCGAAGGTGATGGCGCTTGCAGCGAGGAGCCAGCCGAGGTCGGCGGCGGTGCCACGCAGCAGGTGTCCGGCGAACAGGGTGAGCAGAGCCAGCACCAGCACGCCCTCCAGCCCCAGGCGGCGGGCGAAGACCGGCGTGAAGATGCCGAACACGGCGAAGCAGACCGGGGGCAGCATGCCGAGCACGCCGAGGGCCAGCGCCCCCAGCGGAATATCTACGCCCACGAGCGTGGTCACGGGCGACAGGCTCGCGACGGCGGTGCGCAGGTTGGCGGCCACCAATACGATGCCGACGAGGGCCAGCACGCGCCCCGACCAGAAACTGCGGCCGGAACGGGAGGCGTTTATCACGCAGACCAGTCTACGGGCGGGCTCTGCCGTGCCCCGACCTGCCCCGGTGCCGAAGAGGGGTCAGCCGATCGATTCGGTGGCGCGCTCGGTCTCGGGCGTGGCCGCGGAGGCAACAGTCCGTTCCGAGCGGATGCTGCCGGGCAGCGCGCGCAGCTGGCCCAGCCGACCGGCGGGCACCAGCGCCGGCAGCAGTATGGCCCACATGTCGATCAGGCGCTCTTCGATGTCGGCACGGTTGCTGAGCACGTCGGACACCACCTGCACACCCGTGAACGCCGAGATGATGAAGTGCGCGGTACGCACGACCTCGAGGTTCGGGTGCACATCGCCCTCGGTGATGGCGCGGCGCAAGAATTCTTCGCAGGCCGTCATCCAGTCGAGGTACGGACCGGCAACGGGTGAGTCGAAGTTGGCCGCTTCAATCGTGAGGCGGACTCCGGCGCTCACGACGGGGTCCTCGTGCAGTTGCCGGGCGATTTCGAGCGACATCTCGATCATCGCGTTCAGCCCTGGGGTTCCGGCTGCCAACAGCGTCTGTCCGATCATCGAGGAAGTCTCGTGCTGAGCCTCGATAATGGCCCGGGCCAGAGCTTCTTTGGAGTCGAAATGAAAATACAGGGCGCCCTTGGTGACTCCCGCTGCGGCGCAGACATCGGCGAGGGAGGTGCTGCCGTAGCCACGGTTCTGGAACACGACGGCGGCTCCCCGAACGATTGCCGCACGGGTCACGATTGCTCTGGCCTGTTGTGCCACTGCCGCTCCTTGAGTCACGCGTTCCGGTTGATAGGATTCAGCGTACCGGAACGCTGTTCAGGTTTTTTTCAGGCCTCGGTCAGGCCTCGGTCAGGCGAGAATGTCGCGCACGGTGAGAACGTCGGTGCGCATCTGGGCGATAAGCGGCCCCACGCCCTCGTAGGCGACCATGCCTCGAATATGTTCGACGAAGGCGAGGTCGATGCGGTGGTCGTAGATGTTGAAGTGTTCGAAGGCCTGGTCGAGAACGTAGGCTTCGACCTGTTTGCGGGCCACGCCCTCGAAGGTGGGGTTGTTGCCCACTGAGATGGCCGCCGGGTAGCGCACCCCGGCATCCGTCAGCCAGCCGGCGTACACGCCGTCGGCCGGAGTGAGTCCCTCGGCGTCCGGGGCGAGGTTGGCGGTGGGAAAGCCCAGTTCCCGACCGCGAGCAGCGCCGTGCACGACGACGCCGCGCATGGTGGGCAGATGGCCGAGCAGCCGGGCAGCGGCGCGCACGTCGCCCTCGGCAAGCAGCTCACGAATCCAGGTGGATGAGACCCGACGGGTGTCATCGGGTTTGACGTCGTCGATCAGGTCCACGGCGAAACCGAACCGAAAGCCGAGATCACGCAGCCGGTCGACGTCGCCGGCGCCGTGGCGGCCGAAGCGAAAGTCCCGGCCCACAAGAACGTGCCGGGCATGCAATCCGTTCACGAGCACCTCGAGAACGAACTCTTCCGGATCCAGGCTGGCCAGAGCATGGTTGAACTCAAGAACCAGGGTGGCGTCCACACCGGTTCTGGCGAGAAGTTCGATTTTCTGCTCCGTGCTCACGAGCGCGCGCGGGCATACTTCCGGCGAGAGCAGGGCGAGCGGATGCCGGTCGAAGGTGACCACAACGCTGGTGAGGGAGTTCTGAGCAGCGAGGCGCTGCAGCTCACTGATCACCGCCCGGTGGCCGGCGTGCACTCCGTCGAATTTGCCGATACTGACGGCAGAGGCCGGCCAGTCGACGGGGATCGAATTCACGCCCGGCAGCACTCTCACGGCCGACGCTCCACGGGGCCGGTTCGCGGGGTACCCGGCGTGTCCGGCGTGTCCATCAGCGCAGAGGTCAGGTGCGCCCGCGCGCTGGGCGTCGACGGGTTGCGGCGCAGCCACCACATGCCCAGTAGCGGCAGGACCAACGGAATGAACAGGTAGCCGCGCCCGAAGGCCGACCACACGGTGTCGTGCGGGAACAATGCCGCATCAACGAGGCTGAGAGTGCCCACGACCAGCACACCGAGCAGTTCGAAGCTGATCGTGATCCAGGCGAGGCGGTACCAGACCGGGCCCTGCTTGATCAGGGCGACCGTCGCGACGATGTAGACCACCGCGGCAAGGGCGGACAGTGTGTAGGCCACCGGGGCTTCGTCGAATTTGGAGACGATCTGCACGAACGAACGGCCGGTCGCCGCCAGCGCGAGCACTCCGTAGACGGCGATGAGCAGGCGCCCGATTCCCGAAGCCCGGGGTCGTGCCGCGTTGCCCGTCGATGTGGGGCCGGTCTGGTGTTCTGTCATAGCGAAACAATTATGGCAGCATTCCCCGGCCCGTTCTGCACGCCCGGTGCGGTCTCAGACCCCCTGCACGGTCCAGATCTGCACCATGCGGTACACCATCACGGCCACGGACAGGTTGGCGACGCCGAGAATCACGGTGCTCCACCGGCCGCGCTCAACCAACGCCCAGAATGCGGCCGCCACGGGCAGCAGAATGGCGCTGATCAGGTAGGTGTAGAACTCCAGCAGACTTCCGGTGGCTTCGTTCCCGCCGAACGGGGCGGCGACGGCCACGACCAGCTGCACGACCAGCAGCAGCTCCACCAGCGCCGTGACACCCAGGGTGAGATCACTCGGTTTGCGCCCGAGCAGGCCCAAGAGCACGCAGAGCACACCGGCGGGCACCATGACCGCCAGTTGCAGCACGCTGAACCAGCCGATCACGATAAGGGCATACTGTCGACGGCGGGTGCGGCGGGTGCGGCGGCGGGCGGCGGGCCATCGAACGGAAAGTTCAGCACCGATTTCACGTGAGCGCCACGGTACTCCACGAGACCCACCAGGCGACCGTCCGGTGCCACCGCCGCGATCGGCGCGGCCGGGCCGGGCCCCGCGGGCACTGCGACGGCCGGCACCGGAGCGGCCGAGACCGTGATGCTCTTGCCGTGCCCGAGGTCGATGGCCTGCTGTGCGGTGAGGTCGAGACGGGCGAGCAGCCGGGTGGCGGCATCCGTGGGGCTGATCAGGTGTGCGGTCGCGTCGAGGGCGTCGAGCACATGGGCGTCCGCGATGCGGAAGGGGCCGATGCGGGTGCGGCGCAACACCGTGAGGTGCCCACCCACGCCGAGGTTTTCGCCGAGGTCCCGAGCGAGCGCGCGAATATAGGTGCCGGACCCGCAGTCCACGCGTACCTCCAGGTCGACATAGCCGTCGACGGCGGTGCGGGAGAGCAATTCGAAGGAACTGACCACGACCGGGCGCAGCGCCAGTTCGACCTCTTCGCCGGCCCGCACCCGGGCGTAGGCGCGTTTGCCGTCGACTTTGATGGCGCTTACCGAGCTGGGCCGCTGGTTGATAGCCCCGGTGAGTCCGGCCATGCCGAGGGTGATGGCTTGATCGGTGATTCCCGCCACTGCGGCGGCCGGAGCTCGGGGGCCCTCTTCCCCCTCGGCGTCGTCGGTACTGGTGGCCGAGCCGAGCCGGATGGTAGCGAAGTACTCCTTGTCGAGACCGACCACGTAGGTCAGCAGCCGGGTGGAGCTGTTCACCCCCAGCACGAGCAGACCGGTCGCCATCGGGTCCAGCGTGCCGGCGTGGCCGACTTTGCGGGTGCCGGCGAGGCGGCGGGTACGGGCAACGGCGTCGTGGCTGGTCCAGCCCGGCGCTTTGTCAATGAGGAGAAGGCCGCTGTTCACATGTGTCAGGTTATCAGCGCCCCTCCCCCGTTTCGGGCGTGCCGACTGCTGGGTCGCCGCCACGTAGATTGGAGGGGTGAGAATCGCTGTGATCGGTGCCGGAGCCCTCGGGGGCACATATGCGAGCCTTCTGGTCGCTGCCGGGCATGAGGTGACCGTCACCGCACGAGAGCCCGCGCTCGCGGTGATCGCCGCAGAGGGCCTACGCCTGTCGGGCGGGTTCGGCGACCGCCACGCCCGCCCCGCCGCCGTGGACCGGTTGCGGGAACGCCCCCAGCTCACGCTCGTGTGCACCAAGGCACAGGACGCGCGCACGGCGATAGCCGACAACGCCGATTCGATCGCCGGTTCCCCCGTGATCGTGGTGCAGAACGGACTCGACGGAGTGTCCGGAGCGGCGCGGCTGTTGCCGGGCTCCGATTGCTTCGGCGCCCTCACCCTCATTGCGGCGCACTACGAGGCCCCCGGGGCGGTGCGGGTGACCACGGCCGCCCTGACGCATCTGGGGCGCGGCTCCGGCCGGGCGGATGCCGCCACGCGGCACTGGCAGGCCGTTCTGGGCGCCGCCTTTCCCACCGTGACGCTCGACGATTTCGCCGGCGCCCAGTGGACCAAACTCATCGTGAACATGCTCAACGCCCTACCCGCGATCACCGGCCTGAGTGTGCAGGAGGTGATCGACCATGCCGGGCTGAGAAGGCTGATGACCCGCAGCATGCGGGAGGCCGTGCGAGTGGCCCGGGCCCGGGGTGTTCGCTTCGGACGGTTGCAGGGACTGGACGATGCCCGACTGCGCGGATTCGCGATGCTCCCAACCTGGGCCGGGCAGCTGCTGCCGCTGCGCATGGGGGCACGGATGGGGCCGGTGCCCAACCTCGGCTCCACGCTGCAAAGCCTGAGACGCGGCCGGCTCACCGAGGTCGACTACCTCAACGGCGCCGTCGTGCGCGAGGCTGCGATTGCGGGAATTCCCGCGCCGGTGAACAGCCTGCTGACGGCGCTGGTACACGAGGTCGAGGCCTCCGGGGCGCACCTCACGCCCGAGCAGGTGCTGGCCCGCTTTCCGGCTCGGTGACCCGCCCCGGCCGGGCCATCCCGCCGGCCGAGGCGCCCCTCCCCGCCGGTCGAGGCGCGAGGTACGAGCGATCGAGACCTCGTGAGCCACTCTTCGAACTCGTTGCAGGTCCGAAGATCGGCTTGCGCGGTCTCGATCCTCGCAAGCTCGGCCTCGACCGGCGATACCTCGCGCCCATCCCGCCGGTCGAG
>JAWOHA010000221.1:0-3001 GCA_046496385.1 Cryobacterium sp.
AGCTGCACGGCCTGGTCGATGAGGTGCGCGCCGAGGTCGTAGAGCAGCCCGCCGCCTTCGCCCGGGGTCGCGGCATCTTTCCAGGCTTTGCCCGGGCCGGCCTTGAACCACTCGAAGCGGGATTCGAACCGGCGCACGTCGCCGAGGGCGCCGGCCTCGATGAGGGCGCGCAGGGTGAGAAAGTCGCCGTCCCAGCGGCGGTTCTGAAACACGGTGAGGGCCAGGCCCAGCCGGTCGGCCTTGTCGACGAGTTCGGTGCCGTGCACCGAGTTCACCGTGAACGGCTTGTCGACGAGCACGGCGAGGCCGGCGTCGAGGGCGGCGTGTGCGAGCGGGGCGTGCGTGGCGGGCGGCGAGGCGATCACCACGAGGTCGAGCGCCGCCATCGTCTCGGCGTGCGCGAACAGGTCTTCCGGCCGGGTGAACAGCCGGGCTCCCGGGTGTTCCCGCTCGGCGTGGGCGCGACGGCCGGGGTCGCCGGTCACGATCACGTCGAGGGAGTACTCGTCGTTCGCGGCGAGGAACGGGGTGTGGAACACTCGCCCCGACAGGCCGAAACCGATGACTCCCGTGCGGATCGGGGCGGTGGTGCGGGCCGCGTGCGTCACAGCCGGTTCACCCCGGTCACGTGCACCACGGCTTCGCCGAGGTCGTCGGATTCGGCGAGGTCGATGGTGGCGCTGATGCCCCAGTCGTGGTCTCCGGCCGGGTCGTCGAAGATCTGCCGCACCGTCCAGGCGGTCGCGCCCTGCTCGATGAGCAGAAGGTCGGAGCTGCGCGCGTCGCCGCCGGTGAGCAGCTCGTCGTGCTCGGCGAAGTAGCCGTCCATCGCATCCGCCCAGGCGTCGTCGGTGAAGCCGTGGTCGCGGTCGAGTTCGCCGAGCGCGTCGTAGTTCTCGAGCGCCGCGAACTGCACCCGGCGAAACAGCTCGTTGCGCACCAGAATGCGAAAGGCCCGGGTGTTGCTGCTGAGCCTGCGGGGTGCCGGCGGCAGAATCGCCGTGGCTCCGGCCTGGTGCGCCGTGACGTCGGGGTGAATGAGCTCCTCCCACTCGTCGAGCAGGCTCGAGTCGACCTGGCGCACCAGTTCGCCGAGCCATTCGATGAGGTCGAGCAGGTCTTCGCTCTTGGCGTCGTCGGGGATCGTCTGCCGCGCGGCCCGGTACGCGTCAGAGAGGTAGCGCAGCACCACGCCCTCGCTGCGGGCCAGCTTGTAGAAGGCGATGAACTCGCCGAACGACATCGCCCGTTCGTACATGTCGCGCACGACCGTTTTCGGGCGCAGCTCGAAGTCCGCGATCCACGGCTGGCTGTCCTTGTACGTCTCGAAGGCGTAGCTGAGCAGCTCGTCGAGCGGTTTCGGGTAGGTGATCTCCTCGAGCAGGGCCATGCGCTCGTCGTACTCGATGCCCTCGCGTTTCATGGCGTTCACCGCTTCACCGCGGGCGGCGAACTGCTGGCCCATCAAGACCGGGCGGGGGTTGTCGAGGGTGGCTTCCAGAATCGAGATCATGTCGAGCGCGTAGTTGCCGGTTCCGGTCTCTTTCGCGGGGTCCGGGTCGAGCAGTTCGAACGCGGCGAGCGCGAACGGTGAGAGCGGCTGGTTGAGCGCGAAGTTGGCCTGCAGCTCCACGGTGAGACGGATGCTGCCGCTCGCAGATTGTTCCACGATGCCGGCTTCGCGCAGGGTGCGGTAAATCCCCAGTGCCCGGCGGGCGAGCACCAGCTGGCGTTTCCACGGCTCGTGGTTGTCGAAGACCAGCGCGTGCACGTGGGCGAAGGCGTCGCCGCCGCGGCCGATCACGTTGATCAGCATCGCCGCGGTCATCTGCATGCTGGAGTGCAGCGTCTCGGGTTCGGCGTCGACGAGGCGGCGGAACGACGGCTCCCCCCACGACACGAAACCTTCGGGCGCTTTCTTGCGAATGATCTTGCGTTTCTTCTTCGGGTCGTCGCCGGCCTTCTCGATGGCCTTGAGGTTCTCGCTCTCGTGGTCGGGCGCCTGAATCACCACGGTGCCGGCGGTGTCGTACCCGGCCCGGCCCGCCCGGCCGGCGATCTGGTGAAATTCGCGTGCGTTGATCTGGCGCATCTTCACGCCGTCGTACTTGGTGAGCGCGGTGAACAGCACCGTGCGGATCGGCACGTTGATGCCCACGCCGAGGGTGTCGGTGCCGCAGATCACCCGCAGCAGCCCGCGCTGGGCGAGCTGCTCCACCAGGCGGCGGTACTTGGGCAGCATGCCGGCGTGGTGCACGCCGATACCCATGCGAATGAGGCGGGAGAGGGTTTTGCCGAAACTCGTCGTGAAGCGAAACCCGCCGATCAGTTCGGCGATGGCATCCCGCTGCTCCCGGGTGGCCACTTTCGCGCTCGCGAGGGCCTGGGCGCGTTCGAGGGCGGCGGCCTGAGCGAAGTGCACGATGTAAACAGGAGCCTGGCCGGTCTTGAGCAGGTCTTCGACCGTCTCGTGCACGGGCGTGGTCTCGTAGAAGTAGTGCAGCGGCACCGGGCGTTCCACCCCGGTGACCAGCGCGGTGTACCGGCCGGTGCGGCGGGTGAGGTCCTTGGCGAGGTCGGTGACATCGCCCAGGGTGGCCGACATGAGAATGAACTGCGCCCGCGGCAGGGTCAGCAGCGGCACCTGCCACGCCCAGCCCCGGTCCGGGTCGGCGTAGAAGTGGAACTCGTCCATCACCACGAGGTCGACCTCGGTGTCTTCGCCGTTGCGCAGGGCCAGGTTCGCGAGAATCTCGGCGGTGCAGCAGATGATCGGGGCGTCGGCGTTGACCGAGGAGTCCCCCGTCATCATTCCCACATTGGCGGCGCCGAAGATCTCGACCAGGGCGAAGAACTTCTCGCTCACGAGCGCTTTGATCGGGGCGGTGTAATGGTCAACGACCCGGCGGCGTTCCAGAAATTCCAGGCCGCGCAAGGCGAGCTGAGCGGCGCGCTCAGCCGCCTGCTGCTGGTCAGCGCGCAGGTTCGGGTACTGCTCGCT
>JAWOHA010000288.1:0-3131 GCA_046496385.1 Cryobacterium sp.
GACACCTATGGTGGGTCGGTCGCCCCGAGTCTGGGCCCGCCGACGCGCAGCGGCACCGCGCCGGAACCCAGCAGCAACTCGATCTCGGCCCACGATGCCCCCGCATCCACCACTTCGTAGAGGCCGAGACCGGCCGCGTGCCGCCGGTCCTGGGCGCCGCCGGCCAGGGCGATCACCCGAACACCCCGGTCATCGCATGCCGCGATCAGCTCGGCCGTGAGGGTTTCACGGTGCGCTGCGACGATCACGACCTGCGGCTCCACCCGCCGCAGCGCCTCGATCAGGGCGGCTGCCGTCTGCGCACGCGCCAGAACCGAGTGCCCGTTCTCGAGCATCCCGGCCAGCAACCGGTCTTCGGCCGACCGGTCCAGGGCCAGGGCCAGGGCCAGGGTGACCATCACGGTTCCAACGCGCTGTTGACCGGCACCACGGCAAGGGCGTCACCGTTGGCCAGCGACTCCAGGACCGCGGCGACCGCGGTCTTGGGAACCAGGATCTCGACCGACTGGGCGCCCTCTGTCGCGATCAGCCCGGTGTCCTCGAGCACCCGCACGACGCCGGCCGCGGCCACCAGCACCGCGGGCGGCCCGAACCGGGCGGGTTCGGTCTGCGGCGCCGCCCAGACATCCACCACGGTGCCCGCCACAATCGACTCCGCCAGCCGGCCCCGCAGGTCCACCACGATGTTCGTCACCGTTGCTCCCGCGGCGCCGCCAACCGCGGTCACCGGCACCAGTTCACCCGCAGCGACCGTACGGGTCACGAGCGCCCCGTCGGCCGGCAGCCGCTCCGGCGTGAGGTAAAGGCTCTCGGCATTGGTGAACCGGGCGTTCATGGGCACCAGGTCCGCGACGTCGATGCCGTCCCCCACCGCGAGGGTGTGCCGTGCGGTGTAGACGGTCACGGACTGTTCGGCCCGGGCTACGATCACTCCCACGCCGATGACGGACACGGCAACCAGGCCCAGGCCGATCGCGAAACGCGGGTCGAACCAGAACCGGCGGCGGGTGCTCGGAAGGGCTGTACTCATCGTGAGGGATGCCATGGGTACATCGTTACCCCTGTTTGGCCTGCTTGGGAAAGTTATCCACAGACAAGAGTTCCTGCTATCCCGCTGTCCCGCAGCGGCGCATAATCGGTTCATGACCGATTCCGAGTCCGAGTCCGCCCGTGCTGTGGGCAGGTTTCTGACCCTGGCCGACACCGCAGAGGTGCTCTCGATCTCCGTGCCCGAGGCTCTCGCCCTGGTGCGCACCCACGAGCTCCCGGCCATTCGCATCGGTGCGGCCGGTTCCTGGCGGGTGGAACGCACTGTGCTGGAGAGTTACATCGAGGCCAAGTATGAAGAAGCCCGGCGCATGGCCCTGTGGCAGCAGTCGGATTTCAGCAACATTCCCGAGTTGTCGGGCGGGTCCATCATCCGTCCCCCCGCGTTCCCGGATTCCGACCGCGACCTGACTTAGGTCAGAACGACGGGTCGAGGCGCACCAAATGAATGTGCTGCAATGGCACGATGCGCAGCTGGGACACGTCCCAGCACCGTCTCGGCTGCCCGGGTTCGTGAACGGCCAGGTCCAGGTGATCCCGCCCCACCCGGTCGATGGTTCCGCAGAGCCGTCCGGCCGGCGTGCTGAGGTCGACCGTGCTGCGGCGGCGGCACAGGTCGCGCAGCACGAACGGCAATCCGATCCGGTCGGACACCCGGGCGGTGCGCTCGGATTCCGCCGTGAGTGAGCACCCCACGTCGTCGGGCGCCAGCACGACGGCGGCAATCGCGGCCAGGGGCAGCACGCACTGCAGCCGCCGCGACGGCGCGTCCAGAAGATCGGCCGCCAGCCAGTCCCGGCCGAAGGCCGTCGGGCGCAGCAGCAGCGTTTCTCCCGACAGGAGCACCATCCGCAGCGCGCCGCCCGGCCCGCCGGGCGGCGCGGCCGTGCCGGCGACCAGACTGGTCAGCCTGCCGCGCAGCGTCAGCCTCCCGATCTGCAGACGCTCCTCTTCGGCCCGCAGAGTCAGCTCCTCGGAATCGAGTCCGGTCTCGAGCTGGCCGGCGAGATCATCGAAGAGATTGTCCCAGCGCACACGACGAAACTACCCGGCCTGCCCGCACCTCGCACGCACTGTCCACAGGCTGTAAAAGCACTCGACAGGGGCAGTCGAGAGTGGTTGAGTTTTCGTCAGCATCGACCACGCCTCCCTCCAACACCCAGCACGCACCGCATCGGAGGCCGCCCCCGCGGCCCCCTTCAGGTACCCGGCAACAGACTCGGAGACGCCATGAATCCCGACAGTGCAGGCGGACAGCATTCCCGGAACGACGCCGCCCCCGGCGAGCCCGCGAACCCGGCCGCGACGCCGCCCAGGACGCATCCGGGGGCGGCCCTCGGCCTGCCCGATCCGGAACCGCTGCTGATCAACCTCAGCCGATGCATCATCGAGGTACTGGCCGGCGCCCGCGAATTGGAGCAGCTGGCCCGGTGGGTGAGCGATGACGTCTACAAGAACCTGCTCACCCGCACGGTACTGTCCAATCGTGCCCGCAGCATCACCCAGCGGCCACCGGTGCGCCCGACCTTCACCATCGGCCGGATCCGGGTTTTCGAACCCCGCCCGGGAGCGGTCGAAGCCGTTGTGATGGTGCACAGCCGCACGCGGGCGCGCGTCGTCGCCCTGCGACTGGAGGCCATGGACGACCGGTGGCGGGCCAGCGCCATCCATGTGCTCTGAATCATCACCGTGATGCACGGTCGCCGCGCAGCCACGACCGCGGGCAGGCCTCGCGGGGCCTGCCCTGGGGCGCTACTTCTTCTTGGGGGTGGCCCGACGTTCGGCGCGGTTGACCGGTGCGGCGCTCGACTCCCCCGCCGCTGACTGGCCGAACGCGCCACGACCGGCAGTGGCCGCTTCTTCGGCCGGGGCCGCCGTCTCCGCACGCCGGGAACGGTCCGTGGCGGACTGCTGGATCTGGCCGCGCTGATTGCGCACCTCGACGCCACCCGAATCGCTCGGTGCGGTGTAGCTGAGCTTCTCGGTCGCGTTCTCGGCAGGGTTCAGGCCCTTGGCCGCCACGACCGGTCCTGCCGCAACGCCCGCGTTCTGGGTGACCTGCACTTCGAGGTTGAACAGGAAGC
>JAWOHA010000291.1:0-8385 GCA_046496385.1 Cryobacterium sp.
CCGCTCTTCTCCAGGCCCTGTCGGGGCCAGTACGCGCTCATGGTGGTTTTGTAGGGAGTCTTGTCCTTCGCGAAGCGCACGTCACGGTAGATGCGCATCATCGCCTTGGCGGGCGGGCGCACGTGGTCGGGTGCGAACACGGCCAGCTCAGTGTTGACGGCGGCCACCAAATCGAGCAGGGGGGCCTTCAACTCCCGTTCGTAGGTGTCTTTGTGCTCCGTGAACCAGGGGCGGTCGTTGTGGTGTTCGAGTTCTTCAAGAAAGTCAAACGACTCTTCGGTGAAATGCGCGATCATTCCGACAGCGTACGCGGATGCGGGGCACCCACACGGAACGGGGCCTGCGGGACCGGATACCGGTCCTGCAGGCCCCGTCACGGGCGATTCGGTTAGAGCCAGTTGTGGCCAGGTCGTTTCGGCCGGGGCTACTTCTTGACGGTGGACCGCTTGAGATCCGCCGCTTCTTCGAGGGACAGCTCGACGCCGGCAAAGCTCTCATCGTCCGCGAAGGACTTGAGTCGGGCGATGCGGAAGATGACCAGCGCATACAGGCACTTGGCGAGGATGTCGGCCACGGAGTAACCGATCTGCAGGCCGACCCAGGCGTCGGCTCCATCGATGCCGAGACCGGGCAGCAGGTAGGCGATCGGGTAGACGCCCCAGGTGGCCAGCAGCAGCAGTCGCAGCAGGCTGACGGTCTTGCGCACGCTGGCGGGCTGACGTTCCAGCGACCGGGTCAGCTCCACGAAGAGCACGTAGAGAATGTAGGCGAACGGGATCGAGGACAGGAAGCCCCAGATACCGCGGGTGAGGTTGTCCGCGGCCAGTTCACCGGGGTAGCCGAGGGCGATCATGAGGGCTGCGGCGGGAATCAGACGCGTGAGCAGGCTGGTCTGCACCTTGCGCGCGAGCGCCAGCACGGCGATGAGCTCAAGCAGCAGCAGCGGCACGGTCAGCAACCAGTCCACGTAGCGGTAGCCCTCGTTGAAGGACGCTCCGGCAGCCTGCACGTAGTCGCCACGTCCGCCGATGGCGTCGGTCACGAAGGCGTCGGTGAAGGACTGGAAGATGCGGAAGTAGTGGTACGCCGCGATGCCACAGACGATGGCCGCAACGGTCAACGCCTGGCGGTAGCGCGGCAGCACCCGCGCCAAGCTGATGACCAGAAAGATCGACGTGAACAGCTGCGAGGCGATCACGAGGGAGAACATGTTGTAGAGGGTGTCGTACTGCAGTTGGGTAAGTGTGTCAGGTATCAAAATATCCTCTGTTGTTCGAGAAAATTCGCTGAAATTACGGGAATCGAACCGAAAAGCCGGGCGAAATAGCTAAGTAACATTCCATAACTTACTCCTACTCAGCGACGAGCGCTGTGACCCAAACGCGTATTTAAGCCCGAGATCTGTTCCTGGCGCAGTGGTCGGCTGCCGGCGCGGGTCACAATCCTCCCGATCACCGATTCCACCGACGCCGGCGAGACCTCGGCGCGGGCGGTTCACGGATCCTGCGGGTCGCCCTGATCGGTGTCGGCGGCGCCTTCTGCACTGGCCGCCGGCACGCCGCACGTCGCGGCGAGGCGTGGTCGTCGGCACCGGGCGAGCGTCCGCGAGCACCCCTGAGGCGACAGCTAAGCTGGTGAGATATCTCCCGACCAGCACTCCCAGCTGTTCGGGTGCCAAGGAGCACAGATGACACCTGCCGTGGACGCTGACCTCGTGATACTCGGCGGAGGACTGGCCGGGCTCACGCTCGCCGCCCGGCTGGCCCGAGAGCGATCCGGCCCACGTGTCGTGGTGCTGGAACCGCGCACCGCCTACGAAGACGACCGCAGCTGGTGCTTCTGGCGACCGGAGCAACACGACCTGTCGCACCTGGTCTCACGACGCTGGAAGACCTGGACTTTTTCGGACCCCACGGGCCTCACCGTTCGCCACCAGGTGCCGGGGCTCTCATACCAGTACATTCGGGGCAGTGACTTCTACGCCAGCGCGCAGGCCGATATCGCGCAGTCGCCCCGCATCGACCTGCGCCTGGGGGTGCGGGCCGAAACGGTCACCGCGGTTCCCGGCGGTGTTCGCGTGGAGACGAGCGCGGGAACGCTGCTGGCCCGACAGGTGATCGACACCCGGCCCCGGGCCACGGAAGCGATGCTGTACCAGAGCTTCGTAGGCCTCGAGCTGGAGAGTGATCAGCCGTTTTCGTTCGACCCCCGCGAGGTCACGCTGATGGGGTCCCTCACCGCCGACTCCGAGGGATTGCGTTTTGTGTATGTCCTGCCGCTCGGGCCGAACCGCGCGATCGTGGAGTGGACCCGCTTCGGCACGGCACCGATCGCGCGGGAGCGCCTGGTCAGCGAGCTCGACGAGCTGCTCGACAGGCTCGGCCTCGCCGACGCCCGCGGGGTCCGCACCGAGGGCGGCGTACTGGCCATGGGACTGGGCCGGCAGCTTGCGCCACCGATACCCGGGGTCGTGCACGCCGGCAACGCCGGCGGGGCACTGCGAGCTGCCTCGGGTTATGGGTTTCTGCGCATTCAGCGTTGGGCCCAGCTCTGCACGGAACGTCTCCTGGCGGGCCAGGACGCAGTAGGACACCCCCGAGAACCCTGGGTGCGACGTACTTTCGATCGCATTTTTCTGCAGGCCGTTCGGGCTCATCCGGAACGCACCGCGGAGTACTTTCTCGCCCTGGCCCGTGGTGTTCCCCCGGCCGCGCTGGTGCGTTTTCTCAGCGACGGCGCTCGGCCTGCGGACTACGCCCGGATCATCTCGAGCCTGCCGTGGACTCCCTTCATCGCCCAGCTGGCGGCCCCCACGGTCTTCAGCCCGGCACCGGCCACACCGGCCGTGCCGAACACACCGGCCTCGCCGAACACGAACGAAAGCGTGCACCGATGACCGGCCGAACTGCTCCTGCCCGAACAGAGCCCGCCCGCGTCGCACCGCTGCTGCGGCGGGTACCCGTCGAAACGGTGGTGTTTTCCGTTCTGACCCTGATCACCCTCGCCGTGCTCGGGCTCGGCCTTCCGATGCCCTCACCCACGGTGCAGGTCGTGGTGCTCGGTGTGCTCGTGGCCGTCTTGGGGCTGCCCCACGGCGCCCTCGATCCCCTGATCGCCCGCCGGGCGGGCCTGTGGCGCACCCCGCGGGGATTTTTCGGATTCAACGGGGTCTACATTCTCGTCGTGGTCGGGGTGGTGGCGCTCTGGCTGGTCGCGCCGGTGTTGAGCCTGGTTGCGTTCCTCGCAGTATCGGCTCTGCACTTCGGATCGGACTGGAACGCCGACCGGGGCCTCTGGCTGCGTTTCCTCGCCGGGTTCGGGCTCCTCACCGTGCCGGCGTTCTCGCACCCCGAGCAGGTCAGCGCCGCGTACGTGGTGCTCGCCGGCGACGGCGGAGCAACGGTCGCCAGCGTGCAGGCGTGGCTGGGACCGCTGGCGCTGGCCGGGCTGCTGGTGGCTGCCGTGATCGCCCTGCGCCACCGGGCGCATCAGAGCGTCGAAATCGTGCTCGCGACCGTGCTGGCCCTGGCCACCGAGCCGTTGGTCTTCTTCGTCGTGTATTTCTGTGCGCTGCACAGCTTTCGGCACCTGAAGGCGGGGTTTGCCGACGAACGCGAGGGCGGCAAGGTGACGGCGCTGATCGTGGTGGTCTACACCGTGGTGCCCATTCTCGCGGTGGGCGCCCTGATGCTCATCATCGGACCGGGCGGCGGACTTCCGGAGCAGATTCTGCAGGTGGTGTTCATCGGCCTGGCCGGGCTCACCGTGCCACACATGATGGTGGTGACCTACGAAAACCGTCAGCGGCGGGCCGCGGCCGTGGTTCAGCGGGAGACGTCACCGATCTGACCCGAGCGGCTGTTTCGGGTTTTCTGCACCTTCTCGCGCAAAAAGAGGAACGGCAGCGTGACCGTTGCCAGCGCGGTGACCAGCCACACGATCAGGGTGGCAAGCACCCAGGTGACCAGCCCCGTGATCACCAGCCCGTCGGCGATCAGCGTTGAGATCAGCAGCGCCACGAAGGTCGAGATCAGGCCCACCCCGCCGAGGAATGCGGGCGCATTCTTGGCGGTCAGTTTGGCGATCGCCGGCGCCAGAATGCTCTGGGCGGCGGCGAAGATCACCACGGTCAGCACGAAACCCTGCCAGGTGAGCGCGAAATCCGGCAGCAGCAGCGAGGCCACCCACAGGCCCAGCGCGGCCGAGGCCAGAAAGATCACCGCACGAATCAGAAATCGAACCATCAGCGCCACATCCCTTCGGTGTCGGGACAGAATACTGCGATCAGGCCGTTTCGGCCATGATTCAGTCGGCCCTGCCCTGCCCTGCCCGGCCCGGCCCGGCCCGGTCCTGTCCTGTCCTGTGCTGTGCTGTCCTGTGCTGTGCAGTGCAGTGCAGTGCAGTGCAGTGCAGTGCTGTCCCCGGATGCCCCGCGTCAGGGTTTCTTCGCGGCCGCCTTCGCCGCCCGTTTGGTTTCACGCACGCGGATCAGCGAGTCGGCGTCGACGATGTCGGCGACCGAGCGGTAGGAGCCCTCGTCACCGTAGGCGCCGGCGGCCTCACGCCAGCCGGCGGCGTCGATGTTGAAGCGTTTGCCCAACAACGCCAGAAAGATTCTGGCCTTCTGATCGCCGAAGCCCGGCAAGGCCTTCAGTCGGCGCAGAATCTCGGCGCCGTCCGGGGAACCCGTGGTCCAGATGCCGGACGCGTCGCCGTTCCACTCGCGTGCGATGACCTCGGCCACGGCCTGAACCCGGGCCGCCATCGAACCGGGGTAGCGATGCACGGCCGGCGTGATGCGAAAGGCCTCCACGAAACGGTCGGCGTCGAACCCGGCGATAGCCGCCGGGTCGAGCGTGCCGACGCGTTCCTGAATTTTGGCCGGGCCGGCAAAGGCCGTTTCCATGGCGATCTGCTGATCGAGCAGCATACCGATCAGCAGGGCGAAAGGATTCTCGCTCAGCAGGGTGTCGGCGGTGGTGTCTCCGGTGATGTGCAGCGTCATGCGCTCAGTCTGCCACCTCTGCACCGAGCGCCCGCCGGTTCATCGCGCCCGCCGGTTCATCGCGCCCGCCGGTTCACCAGACCCGCCGATCACCGCATACGTGTCACGGTCACGGCGAGTGTGACGCGACGTAGGCGATGAGCCCGGCGATCGTGGCCACCTCGATGTAGTCGTTCTCGGGAATGTCGACACCGGTCTGCACGGCGAGCGTTTCGATCAGGCGGAGAAAATCGAGTGAGTCAAGCTCCAGATCCTGTCGCAGCCTGGCCTGCTCATCGAGTTCGGATTCGTCGATCTCCGGCGCTATCAGCGCGATCGCCGCGATCACGGCAGCCCGGGCCTCGTCGTCTGTCATAGCTCCTCCGGTTTCTGCATCACGTCGTCGATCATCGCGAGAAAACGTGCGCCGCGCAGGCCGTCGCTGACCCTGTGGTCAGCGGACAGCGTGGCGGTCACCACGGGTCGCACCCCGAGCAGTCCCCCACGGGCGACGGGCCGTTCGCTCACGACGCCGAACCCCACCAGGGCAACCTGAGGCGGGTAGATGACACCGAAGACCGCCTCCACACCGAGGTCTCCGAGGCTGGTCACCGTGATCGTGGGGTCGGCCATCTCCGCACGCTGCAGATGCCCGTTCCGCGCCCGGCTGACCAGATCCTTCAACCGTTCCATCAGCTCAGTCACCCCGCAGGTGTCCGCGTCGTGGATGGCTGGTGCGACGAGCCCGCCGTGTCGCAGGGCCACCGCGACGCCGAGGTGCACGGCGCTGCTCGGCGTGAACCGGTCATCGGTGAAGAAACCGTTCATGTCGGGCATCGCCGCCGCCGCCCGGGCCACCGCTTTGAGCAGCAGCACGCTCGGAACCAGCCGCGCCGAAACGGGTCGCTGCTCATTGGCTGCGTGCAGCCACTCGAGCGCGGCACCCATGTCGATGGTCGCGCTCAGATAGTAATGCGGGATGGTCGTCTTGGATCGTGCCATCAGCACACCTGTCGCCCGGCGCAGGCTCTCCGCCCTCGGGCTGCCCGGCGCCGACGACGGTGGCGTGCGGGCGGGCGGTGCGATTGGGGCTGCCGGGGCGGTCGGGGCGGACGGGGTGGTCGGGCGGGGCACTCTCGGGCCGGATGTGGGCCGGCTCGCCGTCGTCGGCGCCGCACGTATGTCCGCTTCGGTGACCGCGCCCTCCGGGCCGGTGCCCGCAACGGTCAACAGGTCGATGCCGAGCTCCCCGGCAAGCCGCCGAGCCCGGGGAGAGGACCGCACCCGCTCGGAAGCCGGCACTGCAGCGGATTCTGACACCGGCGACGCTGGAACGGGAGCCGAACCGGACTGCGGCGCCGCTGCCGCGGCCCGCTCCACGTCCAGCCGGGTGAGGGCGCCGTGCGTTCCCGTTCCCTGCACGCGGGCCGTATCGACCCCCAGCTGGTGGGCCAGGTGACGCACCGGCGGAGAGACGACCGGCTGGGTCGACGCGCGGGAACTCTGCTTCGCGGGCGCAGACGCTGGGGCGGGGGCGGCTCCGGCGGCCGGAGTCTGCACGATGCGGGCCAGCGCTGTGCCCACCGGAACGGATGCGCCGACCTCCACCAGCAGCTCGGCGATGACGCCCTCCTCAAAGGTCTCCACGTCGATGTCGGCCTTGTCGGTATCCACGACCGCCACGAGGTCACCGCGGTGCACGTAATCGCCCGGCTTGACCAGCCACTCCACGAGCGTTCCGTGTTCCATGTCGGCTCCGAGCGAGGGCATCCGAAAGTCACCCACGCGCACCCACCACCCCGCGCGCGGCGTCGACGATGCGTTCGGTCGAGGGCAGGGCAGCGAGTTCCATGTGCCGGGGGTAGGGCATCGGAACCTCCGCGCTGCACACCCGGGCAACCGGTGCGTCCAGCTCGTAGAACGCGCCTTCCGTGATGCGGGCGCTCACCTCCGCGGAGATGCTCCCGCTTCGCCACCCCTCATCGATGATGACCGCACGGCGGGTCTTGGCGACCGTGGCCAGAATGGCGGTTTCGTCCAGGGGGCGCAGCGATCGCAGGTCGAGCACCTCGGCGGAGATGTCGAGCTCGGCGAGCTGCTCCGCCGCAGCCAGAACGACCGGCAGGGTTCCGCCGTACGTGATGAGCGAGACGTCGGTGCCCGGCCGCCGGATCGCGGCCCTCTCGATGTCGACCGCTCCGGCGTCGTCATCGATCTCACCCTCCATGTTGTACAACGACCCGTGCTCGAAGATCAGAACCGGATCGGGGTTCTGGAGTGCCGTCCAGAGCATGCCGCGAGCATCTGCCAGAGTCGCCGGCGTCAGGATGTGAAGCCCGGGAATATGAGCCAACCAGCCTTCCAGGCTGTGCGAGTGCTGGGCCCCCAGCTGCCGGCCGGCACCCGTGGTCATTCTGATGACCAGGGGCACGGTGAACTGGCCACCGGACATGTGGTGCAGGCTCGCGGCGGTGTTCATGATCTGGTCAAGCGCCAGCAGGCAGAAATTCACGGTCATGATCTCAACGATCGGCCGCATTCCCCCGAGTGCGGCACCGATCCCGGCGCCGACGAAGCCGGACTCGGACAGCGGTGTGTCGCGGATGCGCTCCGGGCCGAATTCCTCGAGCAGCCCGAGGCTGACGGCGAAGCATCCGCCATAGCTGCCCACGTCTTCACCCATGAGGAAGACCCGGTCATCCCGCTGCAGGGAATCCCGGATCGCGGCCCGCATGGCCTCACGGTAGGTGGTCTTCATGATGCGTCGGTATCGCTGTAGACGAACCGGGTGAGGTTCTCGACGGGCTCCGGAGTCCCCGCTTCCGCGAAGTCCACGGCCTGCTGTATCTCGGCGTCCGCCTCCGCCTGCAGATCGGTCCAGTCCTGCTGCGTCAGGGCGCCGGCGTTCTGCAGCGAGGTGCGCAATTGCTCGATCGGGTCGCGCTGAACCCATTGCGCCACTTCGGCTTTGTCACGGTAGCGTTCGGGATCGTACATGGAGTGCGCCCGAAATCGGTAGGTCCGCAGCTCCAGCAGATGCGGTCCGCCACCTCCCCGAATGGCATCGACGGCGCGCCGGGCGCCCTCCTCGACGACCAGAACGTCCATGCCGTCCAGCGGCCAGGCCGGCATTTGGTAGGCCGCCGCTTTCAGGGCGATGTCGGTCTGCGATTCGGAGCGGCTCAAGGCCGTGCCCATCGCATAGAGGTTGTTCTCGCAGCAGAACAGCACCGGCAACTGCCACAGAACGGCGAGGTTCAGACTCTCGTGGAATTCGCCTTCGGCGACGGCACCCTCGCCGAAGAAACACACCGTGACGCGGCGCCGACCGTTCATCTTGTCGGCCAGGGCCAGCCCGACGGCCAGGGGCAGCCCGGCAGCCACGATGGCATTGCCGCCGT
>JAWOHA010000062.1:0-5543 GCA_046496385.1 Cryobacterium sp.
TACCCACCCGAGACCCGCACGCCCGACGCCGTGGCGGGCAGCAGATCTGCCAGACGCCGGGCGAGAGCGCCCAGCGTGGTCGGTTCGGCCAACCGGCCGACACGGCCGATTCCCGTGCCCGGCGCGGCGCCGGCGGTCAGCGGCTGCGCGTCGAGGAGTCCCAGCCGGGTGGCCAGCACGTCTGAGACTCCTCCCGTCACAACGTCGGCGTTCGTGTGCGCGGCCAGGAGTGCGCAGCGTGCGCGAATCAACCGAGCCAGCAGTGCACCTTTGTAGGTGTCTTCGGCGATGCCGGTCACTCCGCGCAGCAACAGCGGGTGATGCACGAGCAGCAGATCCACGTCGAGTGCGAGGGCCTCGTCGACGGTGGCGGCGACGGCGTCGACGGCCAGGTGAATGCTGCCCACCGAGTCTTTGCCGGACCCGGTGACCAACCCCGGGGAATCCCAGTCGGAGGCTCCGGCCAGCGGCCAGAGTTCATGCACGACCCGAACGACCTGCGAGAGTGTAAATGCCACGTAAGCCAGCCTACCCGGCCCGCACGCTACCAGCCGAGAGTCCCGGGAGCGCCCTTGAACGGTCCGGTGATCCGCGCCGTGATCCAGCCGCCGTAGAAGTCCCCGTCCTGACTGGTCACACTCTCTCCGTCGATGCTGCATGCGTCCATGCGGGCGGGATAGACGGCGACATGGTCGAGTAATTGCTCATACCCGGGGAGCGGCTCGGGGTAGGACCATGCGGTGGCGACCGATCGCCGCGACGCACCGACGAGGTCGAAATACCCGGCCACACCCTTGAATTCACACACTGACCGTTCCCGGCCGGGCTGAAGGACACCTGGCCGGAATGCCGCGACCGGTAGGTAATACGTGGGCGGATGGCTCGTTTCGAGCACCCGGAACGAGGTATCGGTCTCTGCGATGACCGCGCCGTCGAAGCGCACAATCACGCGTTCCGCGCTCGCCTCCACACGCGGCGGACGAGGATAATCCCACACGGATTCAACAGCTTTGGTCATAGTGCCGCCCTCGGTCGTCGTATGCCGTCATCGTAGTCAATAGTCGAAGTCGTCGAACTGGGCGGAAGCCGATTCTTCGCGCGTCCAGGCAGCAGGAATCATGGCGCCGGTCTGCGCCTTGCGCCGCAGAAAGTCTGTCGTCTCCGGTTCTACCAGCTCAGGGCCGAAGGACTCCGCTGTCACGCTCACCAGCTGGCTGGCGGAACCGATCAGGAACTGGGCCCGCAACAGCTCGCCGGACTCCCCCACGACGGGAATGTCGACGATGTCAACCTGCCGACGGTTGCTCAGCGCTTCGGCGTACAGCAGCACGGCGTCCGCGAGGTCGCTCCCGGTGGTCACCGATCCACCGGGATGAAATATGCGTTTCATGGTCTCCCCTCGAAGTCTCACGCGGAACTTTCGTTTCACTGAGTGCCACCGGGGTCCAGGGTTGCACCGATCAGCTTACGCTGCTCGCCGCTCGGTTCGGGGAAAAAATCAGAGTTTCAGGGTACGTTGCACGATCTTCTCAGCCACATCGGCCAGGGGAACACCGTGTTTGCGAGCGTGTCCGCGAATCAGGGAAAAAGCCTGACCCATATCCACGTCGTTCGTGTAGGCGACGACGCCCTTGGCCTGTTCGATCAGAACGCGACTGTCAAGAGCGTGCTGCAGTTGCTGGCGAACGATGTCGCTCTCCCGAATGGCCCGTTCCTGCAATATACCGATCGTCGCCACGTCGGCCAGCGCCTGAACGGTGAGCGTGTCCAGAGCGCTCAACCCACCCGGGTAATCCCAGAAAAGATTCAGGGATCCGATCGTCGTGTCCCTCAGTCGAAGCGGCACCGCGTGCATAGAGAAGAACCCCTGTTCCATGGCTCCGGCACGAAAGCGCGGCCATTTCTGGCTGACGGCGGCAATGTCCGGGACGGACACGGCGTGCCCCGTGGTGAAGCTCTCCACGCAGGGTCCGTTACCGGCCCGCAACTGCAGGATTTCGACCAGCCGGCTGCGTTCATTGGTCGAGGCAACGACTTCCAGCTCTCCGTCGCCAGCCGAGAGAATGATTCCGGCCGCCGACGCGTCCAGCAGCGCGGCACATTTTTCCACCAGGGTGTGCAGCAGATCGACCACGTCGTAACCGGCGACGAGCGAGTCGGCCAGGGTCACGAAGGTCTCAACGAGCTGACCTTCACGAGATTTCGTCACCATCGTTCAATTCTAGGGTCCGTCACGTCAGGGCTCGTTCAGCAGCGCAAAATCTAGGTCGCGAGAGACGACGTCCTTCGCAACCTGGCGCACGGTGCGCCCACTCGAAAAAGCCTGGCCGTGAATGAGCAGAAGGGCGTCGGAGGCCGATGAGTCGATTTGAGCCAACACCATGCCGGTCGCCTGATGCACGATGCGTCGGGAAAAACCCTCATCACCATCCGGCTCCGCCTCGACCCTCTGTTCCGACAGAGCATTGCGCAAGACCTGGCGGGACACGATATTGGCCAGTAGAAGAGCGTCGACAATATCGTCGGGGCCGAGTTCACCGGGCTCCTCGGCGTACAGCGTCACCGCTCCGATGGACAGGGAACCAACCAGAAGCGGAAAGGCGTAAACAGCACCGACATCGAGGTGGATCAGCGCCGAGCCCAGCGCCGGCCAGGGACCGAACGGGTTCACGGTGTCTTGTCGGCGAATATCAGACACCAGAACGGGATTACGCGTCGCGCAGGCATCCCAGACCGGGCCTTCTCCCAGGTCCAACTGAATTTCATCCAGCCGCGCGGCCGTCGAGTTGTTCGCGCAGAGGGTCTCCCGCACGAATGGGGCCATGAGGGTTGAGATTGCGGCCCCGTCCACCGGGAGAATGTCCAGAAACGGTTCGCACAGATCGGTGTGACGTTCCCGGGCCAGGGTGAGTCTCTCAGCCGCGGCTTCGAAGTGGAGCCGGTCAGCCATGGTGACGACAAACCGAGAGAGCGGCATCGGCAGACTGTCTCGTCGTGTCACATGTCATGTGCTTCACCAGTCCCGACCGCGTCCCCAGGTCACGTTGGAACAGTCATCCTCAGCACGCACCACCATCTTAGCTCCCTCCGACATGATCGAGGGCCAGGCGCTGCAGCGGTCTTGAACACGGGAGGGGGAGTCTGGTCGCAGAGTCAGACGGAAAGTGTGGGCCCTACCGGGCTCGAACCGATGACATCCACGGTGTAAACGTGGCGCTCTACCAACTGAGCTAAAGGCCCCCGACGCACATAGAAGAATACGGGGTGGTGTCTTACTATACCGGCAGTTTCGGCCTGATGAGTTCCAGGGCCGCCCGGTAGTCCTGCAGGGGCCGGGCCTGACCGGGAGCCGTGATGAAGCTCGAACGGATGATGCCCGCCCGGTCGATCACGAAGGTCGCCCGGTTCGCGAACCCTTTGGCCTCGAGAAAAACCCCGTATTCCTTGGCCACGGCGCCATGCGGCCAGAAATCGGCCAGCAGGCTGAAATCGTACGCTTCCTGCTCCCCCCAGGCTCGCAGGGCATGCCGGGAGTCGACCGAGATCCCGAGCAGTTCCACGTCGGAATCTGCGAAGAGCGCCATATTGTCGCGGAGCTCGCAGAGCTCGCCACGGCAGATACCCGAAAAGGCAAGCGGGAAGAAGACCAGCACGACGGCCTTCCGAGCACGAAACCGGCTCAGCTGCACCGGCTGCCCGAACTGGTTCGTGAGAAGGAAGTCGGGGGCCTGAGTATCGTTTGCCAGCGCCATGTGCCGGTCCTCTCCGCTGTTGCCGATGCGACGGCGCCGACGACACGACGTGACGGGCGCGAAGCCCAGCGTAGCTCCGCTGAATCGGCGTCACCATGCACCCGCTGTCGGAGCGCCTGTGCCGCGCGCCGGGCGCGCCTCGCGGCGCACGCGAGCACGATCCAGAATCGGTAGGCTGACATGGTGCCCGCGGTCGACACCGACCCCCGCTATCTGCTGGCACCATTATTCGGCACGACCTGCCCAACAGAGAGAGGTCGACTGTGACTGTCAACGACCAGGACCCGTATTCGATGCTCAAGAGCGACGCCGATCCGCAGGAGACGGCCGAGTGGTCGGAGTCGCTGGACGCGCTCGTCGCGACCCACGGTCACGGGCGGGCACGGGAGATCATGCTCAGCCTGCTCAAACGGTCCAAAGAGCTGCATCTGGGTGTTCCGATGGTTCCGACCACGGACTACATCAACACCATCGCTCCGGAGAATGAGCCCGAATTCCCTGGTGACGAAGACATCGAGCGTCGTTACCGTGCATGGATTCGCTGGAACGCCGCCGTTCTCGTGCACCGTGCGCAACGTCCCGGCATTTCTGTCGGCGGGCACATTTCGACCTATGCCTCATCGGCGGCGCTCTACGAAGTGGGTTTCAACCACTTCTTCCGCGGTCAGGATCATCCGGGCGGCGGCGACCAGATCTTCATTCAGGGCCATGCCTCCCCCGGCACCTATGCCCGCGCTTTTCTGGAAGGTCGGCTGAGCGAGAATCAGCTCGACGGCTTCCGCCAGGAGAAGTCCCACGCCCCGAACGGTGTCTCGTCGTACCCGCACCCGCGGCTGATGCCGGCATTCTGGCAGTTCCCGACCGTCTCCATGGGGCTCGGCCCGATCAACGCCATCTACCAGGCTCAGGCCAATCGGTATCTCACCAACCGTGGCATCAAGGACGCCAGCGACCAGCAGGTCTGGGCTTTTCTCGGCGATGGCGAAATGGACGAGGTCGAAAGCCGCGGCCAGCTCAACAGTGACGACTACCGAAGGCGCATTGAGGCCATCCATAACCGGCACCGTGATGCTGAAACAACTCCTGAACGGCAATAAAAAAAGGAGAAACTCCGAAGAGTTTCTCCTTTCCAAGGTCAAAATAAAAACTGAGCTGGAATCAGACGCAACCGGTCGCGGTTGACGCCGTCGTGTCGCTCGTCTCGTCGATGCAGGACGGGACGTCCGTCGAAGTGGCCGTGGTCGGCAACGAGGGTGTCGTTGGAGTCTGCGCTTTCATGGGGGGCGGGCACGCGCTGAGTGGCGCCGTGGTCCAGAGCCCCGGTCATGCGCTGCGAATGTCCGCGCAGTCGATCGCGTGGCATGCCAATCGCTCGGAGGCGCTCATGCAGCAGCTGCTGTGCTACACGCAGGCGCTGTTCACGCACATGGCGCAAACCTCCGCGTGCAACAGGCATCACGCCCTGGACCAGCAGTTGTGTCGCTGGTTGCTGCTCAATCTCGACCGGCGGGACGGCGACGAGATCGTCGTAACCCAGGAGCGCATCTCCGCCATGCTCGGGGTGCGCCGGGAGGGCGTCACGGGAGCTGCGCTGAAGCTCCAGAAGGCGGGCCTGATCCAGTACCGGCGCGGACGCATTTCCATCCTGGACCGGGCCGGGCTCGAGGAGCGCAGCTGCGAGTGCTATGCGGTCGTCAGGCGCGCCTATGACCGGTTGTTGCGCGACCCGGGCTCGAGCCGGCTCGCGTCGGGCGGCAGGGTGCGCGCGTTCATCCACCCGATCGGGTCGAT
>JAWOHA010000145.1:0-3814 GCA_046496385.1 Cryobacterium sp.
GGTGAACGCGCAGGCCCTGTGCGTTTTCAGACTCCGGAACAAGTTGGAGCTGGACGCGATCATAGAGGAGCTGAGCGCCGTTTACAGCAAGGAACAGCTCCTCGAAATGTACGAGCTGGCCACCAGGGAGCCTTACAGCTTCTGGTATATCTACCTAGCGGCCAGGCGGCGCGAAGACATGTTTTTCCTGAGGTTCGAAAAACGCATGACGCCGCTCCGTGGCGCGCCTGAAGCGTTTTCGAGCAATGGTAAAGGACAGAACTTGGTCGAGGATGGGAGCCTTGATGCAGATCCTTCTCAGGGTCCTTCCATCGGCCAACCACCAAGAGGCTGAGAATGAGACAACGGAAGTGCACTATGCCTGCGCTATATGCGGCAACGTGACAGTGGAAGAGGCACGAGTCGAGAACGAATCTACCCCTATAGAAAATGACAACGGTCATCTTCGTCGATAGCCGGTTGCGAACTGCAGTGGCACAGGCCTCACACAGCGCCCGGTCCGGGGCGCCGCAACCGCTGCAGTCGGTCGGGGCCAGCCTGGAATACGCGGGTGCTGTCGCCCGGGTGCTCGGCAACTTCAAAGACGGTGGCCGAACGGATGCGGCCGGGGCGCTGGTCGCGCCGCTGAGGGCGGCAGTGGCGGCGGCGCTGGCCGACGTGCACACCGAAAAACGTGCCCGGACCCGCAGCGGCGTGCACCTCGTCACCGTGCCCGGAACCGCGGCCGCCTGGCGGGCACGCGGCTACCACCCGGTCGAGCTGGTTCTGGCCCGGGCCGGACTGGCCGCGACGGGGGTGCTGCGGCTCACCGCGCAGACGCGTGACCAGGTCGGGCTGCGGCGCAGCGAACGCATCGCCAACAAGACCGGGTCCCTCCGCGCGCGCCGAAACCTCACCGGGCTGCACTGTGTGATCGTTGATGACATTCTCACGACCGGTGCGACCGTGTTGGAGGCGCGCCGCGCCGTGACGGCCGCCGGCGGGCAGGTGTGTGGCATCGCCGCGCTGGCGCAAACACGGCGTCGTCTGCCCGATGCGCAGAATTCATCTGAATCCCATTGACAAATTGCGGTGACTTATTGGGCTGTCGCGGCTACGGTTATCTCATATCGGCGCGCATTGATCGCCCAGTCTCGGGCGTTCCGCCAGATCTGGAGGTCGTCATGGAAACTAACATTGTCGGACGCAACCTAGGGATCACTGATCGGTTCCGCGATTACGCCACGGACAAGTCCGCGAAGATCGGTTCACTCGCCGACAAGGCACTCGCGTTGGAGATCAAGGTCAGCCGTCACCACGAAAAAAGTGGTGCCGCCTCAGGAAAAGACCGGGTCGAGCTCACACTGATCGGAAAAGGCCCGCTCGTGCGCGCCGAAGCCGACGGCGTGGACAAATATGCCGCTTTCGACATCGCCCTCGGTCGTCTCCTCGAGCGGGTGCGCCGGGCCAAAGACCGCAAGAAGGTGCACCGCGGCGGCGCTCACCGGCCGACCTCGCTGCAGGAAGCCTCCGCGACCGGATTCACGGTTGTGGACATCACCCCGGCAACCGGGGAAACCCTGGAACGGGTGCGCACCGGGGCCATCGCCGTGATCACCGAAGACACGGAGGCCGCCCTCGAGGAGGAGGAAAACGAGGCGTACTGCCCGGTGGTCATCCGCCGCAAGGTCTTCGCCTCCGCGCCGATGACCGTGGATGACGCCCTGTACTTCATGGAACTGGTGGGGCACGACTTCTACCTGTTCCAGGATTCCGAATCCGGGCGCCCCAGCGTCGTCTACCGTCGCAAAGGCTGGGACTACGGCGTGATCGAGCTCGACGCGAACGCTGAGGAGCTGCAGGAAGCGGCGACCGTGGCGCGCGAGCGTTCGCACTGACCCGCTGCCGCTTGGTCACTGGCGGTGGGACTGACCCACAGTCAGTGACCAAGTAGCATTGTTACAGTTGCTGGCTACGTCGGCGTGTGAACTCCACTGAGATCTCACGTGCGGCCGGACGACAGGCGCAGACATGCGCCGTGACGACTAGTGGAGAGCATCCGTGGCCTCAATCCTTGAAAAGGTTCTTCGTGTTGGTGAGGGGCGTGTTCTGCGCCGCCTTGAGAACTACGCGAAAGCCATCAACGCGTTGGAAGAAGATTTCAGTCACCTCACCGACGAGGAACTGAAGAACGAAACCGAGCAGCTGCGAGAACGCTACTCGTCGGGAGAATCACTCGACGACCTGCTGCCCGAGGCCTTCGCCGCCGTTCGGCAGGCGTCTGAGCGCACCCTCGGCCTGCGTCACTTCGACGTGCAACTGATGGGCGGCGCCGCCCTGCACCTGGGCAACATCGCCGAGATGAAAACCGGTGAAGGCAAGACGCTCGTGGCCACGACGGCCGCGTACCTCAACGCCATCACGAGCCGCGGCGTGCACGTGATCACGGTGAATGACTACCTGGCCAGCTACCAGAGCGAGCTGATGGGCCGGGTCTTCCGGGCATTGGGAATGACCACCGGGTGCATCGTCAGCGGTCAGACCCCCGCGCAGCGCAAGGAACAGTACGCCTGCGACATCACGTACGGCACCAACAACGAGTTCGGTTTCGACTACCTGCGCGACAACATGGCGTGGCAGAGCGCCGACATGGTGCAACGCGGACACTACTTCGCCATCGTCGACGAGGTCGACTCGATCCTCATCGACGAGGCTCGCACCCCCCTGATCATCTCCGGGCCCGCCTCCGGTGAGGCCAACCGGTGGTTCAACGAATTCGCGAGATTGTCCAAGCGCCTGATCATCGACGAAGACTTCGAGGTCGACGAGAAGAAGCGCACCATCGGTGTGCTCGAGCCCGGTATCGAAAAAGTCGAAGACTACCTCGGCATCGACAACCTGTACGAGTCCGCGAACACCCCGCTGATCTCGTTTCTGAACAACGCCATCAAGGCCAACGCCCTGTTCAAGAAGGACAAGGACTACGTCGTGATGAACGGCGAGGTGCTCATCGTCGATGAACACACCGGCCGCATCCTGATGGGCCGCCGCTACAACGAGGGCATCCACCAGGCCATCGAGGCCAAGGAGGGGGTGGCCGTCAAAGCCGAAAACCAGACCCTCGCGACCGTCACGCTGCAGAATTATTTTCGGCTTTACTCCAAGATCGCCGGCATGACTGGTACCGCCGAGACCGAAGCCGCCGAATTCCAGAGCACCTACAAGCTCGGCGTCGTGTCGATCCCCACCAACAAACCGATGAAACGCATCGACCAGTCCGACCTGATTTACAAGAATGAAGAGGCCAAGTTCGGCCAGGTGGTCGAAGACATCGTGGAACGCCACCAGCACGGGCAGCCGATTCTCGTGGGCACCACGAGCGTGGAGAAGAGTGAGTACCTCTCCCGTCTGCTCGCCAAGAAGGGCGTGCGCCACGAGGTCCTCAACGCGAAAAACCATGCTCGGGAGGCCGCCATCGTCGCGCAGGCCGGTCAGCTGGGTTCGGTGACCGTCGCCACCAACATGGCCGGGCGAGGCACCGACGTGATGCTCGGCGGCAACGCCGAGTTCCTTGCCGTCGCGCAGATGAACGCCAAGGGCTTGAGCCCCGTCGAAACGCCGGAAGAGTACGAGCAAGCCTGGGACGAGGTGTTCGGCGCCGTGAAGGCAACCGTCACCGAAGAGGCCGACAAGGTCATTGCGGCCGGTGGCCTGTACGTGCTCGGCACCGAGCGCCACGAATCGCGCCGCATCGACAATCAGCTGCGAGGGTGCAGCGGCCGGCAGGGCGACCCGGGCTAAAGCCGGTTCTACCTGTCACTGACCGACGACCTGA
>JAWOHA010000265.1:0-9092 GCA_046496385.1 Cryobacterium sp.
CTTGGCGGTGAGCATGATGATGGGCGTGCCGGACTCGGCCCGGATCAGGCTGCACACCTCGATGCCGTCCAGGCCCGGAAGCATCAGGTCCAGCAACACCAGGTCGGGCTTCACGGCGTGGAACTCCGCGAGGGCGAGAGACCCGTCGGCGCAGAAGCTCGGCTGGAAGCCTTCGTTGGTGAGCACGATACCGATCATTTCGGACAGCGCGTTGTCATCATCGACAACCAAAATACGTGCAGTCATTCGCCTCTTCCCAGCACGCAGGCTACTCCGGATCCCCCGGTGAGTGCTGCATTCTCTGCCTATAGATTAGTCGAGACGACCGCCACCGGGTCCACGGCGACCGGCTTCGGCAAATTAGGCGGCAAGATGTGCCAGCATTGACGCGTGAGCGATCCCTGGCAGCCCCCGACATCCGGCGAACCGACACCTGCGCGCCGTGACGATTTCGCCCCGCCGGAGTCGGCGCCCACGCCGGGACCGGCACCCGGATCCCGGCCGGCCGCTCCCGTCGGGGGCTACGGCCCGGCGCCCACGAACACGGCGCCGCCGCTCTGGGCGCCCCCGCCCAAACCCGGCCTGATTCCCCTGCGGCCACTCGGTTTCGGGGCCCTTCTGGGCGCCCCGTTCCGGGTGCTGCGGCGTAACCCCCGGGCCACGTTCGGCAGCGCGCTCATCGTGCAGTCCATCATCACCCTGGTCACCCTGGTCGTGGTGGGCGCCGTCACGCTGTGGGCGTTCGGCCGTATTGAGAGCGCCCCGCTCGAGGAACAGGCTGAAGTCGAAGCCGGCGCCACTGTCAGCATCGTGCTCTCTGCACTGATTCCCGCGGCCCTGCAGCTGGTCGGCGGGGCCCTGCTGCAGGGCGTCATCGTCGTGGAGGTCTCCCGGGCCACCCTGGGCGAGAAGCTGCCCCTGGCGGCGCTCTGGCGGTCGGTCGGCCGCCGGCTCTGGGTGCTCGTGCTCTGGACCGTGATCCTGGGCGGGGCGTTGTTGCTGGCCGTCACGGTGGTGGCCGGCTTCGCAACGGTGCTGGCCGTCCTCGGCGGCGGCGCAGGAGTGGCGGCGGCGGTGCTCGTGGGCGTCGTCGGCGGTCTCGGGCTCATCGTGCTGGCTGCCTGGTTGTACACCCGCACGTCTCTGGTGCCGTGCCTGATCGTGTTGGAACGGCTCAGCATCCGCGCCGCGATCGGGCGTTCCTGGTCGCTGACACAGGGATATTTCTGGCGGACCCTGGGCATCCAGCTGCTCGTGGCGGTCATTGTGAACGCCGTGGCCCAGGTTGTGACGACCCCGCTGCTGCTGCTGTTCACCTACGCCGTCTCGCTCGTGGACCCCAATGCGTCCGTCGACGCCTACCTGCCCGCCATCATTCTGTACGTGCTGACCCTGTTCCTGGCACTGGTCATCGGCGCCGTCACCGCGGTCATTCAGTCGGCCACCATCGCCTTCATCTACCTCGACCTGCGCATGCGCACCGAGGGCCTGGACCTCGAATTGCAGCGGTACGTGGAGTCCGTGCACAGCGGTGCCGTACTGCCCGACCCCTACCGGGCGGCGGCAACCCCGGCGCCGCCCGCGGCATGACCGGCCTCGCAGCGGTCATTCCGCCGGGGACGCTGCTCCCGGCGTCGTTGACCCCGGATGCACCCGAGGCCCGGCAGTGGCTGCGCGAGGAGCTGAGCCGGCCTCCCTACGAGGCGGCGCGGCCCACCGGGTTCGACCGGGCGTCGGCGGCATTCTTCGACTGGTTGAACGCGCTGGCCGCCCCCACCGGGGATGGCATCGGGCCCTGGCTCGCGGTCATCGTGACCGTGCTCGTACTCGCCGCCCTCGGCGCGGCCTGGCTGATCTTCGGGCTTCCGCGCCTGAACCGCCGCAGCCGCCTGCCCGTGGCCCTGTTCGGAGACGACGACCGGCGCACCGCCGACGATATGCGCCGTGCCGCGCAATCCGCCGCCGGGACCGGTGACTGGAGCCTGGCCAGCACCGAACTGTTCCGGGCGCTGGCGCGCAGCCTGTTCGAGCGCACCGTGCTCACCGTGACCCCCGGAACGACCGCTCACGGGTTCTCCGTGCGTGCCGCCGCGGCCTTTCCCCAGCATCGCGACGCCCTCGCCGATGCCGCACGGGTCTTCGACGAGGTGCGCTACCTCAACGGCATCGGCACCGAAGACGGCTACCGCTCGATGCTGGCGCTCGACGGCGCCCTGCGCGCCACGGCCCCCGGCCGCCTCGAACCGGCGGCGGAGAACGCCTCATGAGCCCTCTCGAGTCGGGTGCGCCCCCACACCACCCGCCCGTCCCGGCCTCCGCCCTCACCCCCACCCTCCGGGTATCCGCGAAACGCTCCCTGTTCTGGGTGGTGGCGGCCGTCGGCGCGCTCGTGGTGGCCGTCATCGCCACGCTTCTCGCGGGCGGCGCGGCGGAGGCCGGTCGTCCGCTCGCCGCCGACAACGCGGCCCCGGCCGGAGCCCAGGCGCTCGTTCAGGTGCTGCGCGACCGGGGCGTCACCGTGACCGTCACGGATTCCCTCCGCGGCGCCACCCAGGCCCACGCCGCCGCGACCGATGCGACCCTGTTCGTCACCGACCCCGACGGCTACCTCGAGAGCGCGCAATTCGGGCAGCTCGGCGCTCTCGCCGAGCGCACCGTTCTGGTCGACCCGAATTTCGCGGCCTTGCAGGCCCTCGCGCCCGGCGTCGGCTTCGGCGGCGTCTCGGACGCCGACACGCTTGAGGCCGGGTGCGACCTCTCAGCAGCCCGCCAGGCCGGCACCCTCACGCCGGGCGGCCGCACGCTCAGCATCGACCCGGCCGGTGCGGGCACGGATGCCGTGGGCTGCTTTCCCAGCGGAGACGACCGGTTCTCCCTCATCGAGCTGCCCGCCCAGGGGGGCACCTCGAACGACGATCCCTCGGCCGACAAGCCCGGCCGGATCAGCCTGATCGCCGACCCCACCCTGTTCAGCAACGACCGCATCGGCAGCTACGGCAACGCCGCGCTGGCCCTGAACCTGCTGGGCGCATCGACGAACGTGATCTGGTACCTGCCGACCCTGGCCGATGTTCCCCGCACCGGGCCACCGTCCCTCGGCGAGCTGACGCCGGGCTGGGTCACCCCGGTGCTGCTGCTGCTCGTACTGACCACCATCACGGCGGCGCTGTGGCGCGGGCGCCGCTTCGGCGCTCTGGTACCCGAGAACCTGCCCGTCACGGTGAAGGGCAGCGAAACCATGGAGGGTCGGGCCCGCCTGTACTCCCGGGGCAACGCCCGGCTGCGAGCACTCGACAGCCTGCGCATCGGTGCCGTGCAGCGCCTCGCCCGGCAGCTCGGCCTCGGTCGCAGCACGCACGTCGACGACGTGCTGGTCTCCGTTGCCGCGATCACCGAACGGCCCCTTGCGGCGGTTCGCGCTGTTCTCCTGGAGCGTGACCCGGCCTCCGACCGCGAACTCATGGCCCTCTCCGACGCGGTGCGGGAACTCGAAAGCGCCACTGTGCGCGCCAGCACCCCCGAGGCCCACGCCGCCGACGCCGCCGGCCCCGCCGCCGCCGGCCCCGCCGCTGTCGACCCGACCGCAGCCTCGAGCGTGCACCGGCCGACCCCCGACCCGACTGCCCTGCCCCACCGGAATCAGGAATAATACAACCATGACCACTCCCGCCCACTCCCCCGAGGCGTCACTTGACGCATCCGCCGACACGGATCCCGTCACCGCGACGGCCTCCCCCTCCGCCGATGCCGCGGCGGCCGATGCACGTGCCGCGCTCGCCCGGGTGCGGGCCGAGGTCGGCAAGGCTGTCGTCGGCCAGGACGGCGCCGTCACCGGCCTGATCATCGCGCTGCTCGCTCGCGGCCATGTGCTTCTGGAAGGCGTGCCGGGCGTGGCGAAGACCCTGCTCGTGCGCACGCTCAGCCAGGCGCTGAGCCTGAACACCAAGCGCATTCAGTTCACGCCCGACCTGATGCCCGGCGACGTCACGGGATCGCTCGTCTACGACGCCAACGCCGGTGAGTTCGAATTTCGTGAGGGGCCGGTGTTCACCAATATTCTGCTCGCCGACGAGATCAACCGCACCCCGCCGAAAACCCAGTCGGCGCTGCTCGAGGCCATGGAAGAGCGTCAGGTCTCGGTAGACGGCCTGTCCCGCCCGCTGCCGGAGCCGTTCATCGTGGCGGCGACCATGAACCCGATCGAATACGAGGGCACGTACACGCTGCCCGAGGCTCAGCTCGACCGTTTTCTGCTCAAACTCGTACTCGATGTTCCCGACCGCACCGACGAGGTCGAAGTGCTGCGGCGCCACGCCGACGGGTTCAACCCGCGCGACCTGGCCGGTGCCGGGGTCAGCCCGGTTCTCGGCGCTGCAGACCTCGCGCTGGCTCAGGCGTCTGTGGCCGCGGTCGGGTCGAGCGCCGACGTGCTGGCCTACATCGTGGATCTGGCCCGCGCCACCCGCAACAGCCCATCCGTCAAGCTCGGGGTCAGCCCGCGCGGCACCACGGCGCTGCTCGCCGGCGCCAAGGCGTGGGCCTGGCTGAGCGGGTACGAGGCCATCACCCCCGATCACGTTCAAGCCATGCTGTTGCCCGTCTGGCGGCACCGCGTGCAGCTGCGCCCGGAGGCGGAGCTGGAGGGTGTGTCGGTCGACGCCATTCTGCGCGGAGTGCTCGCCCAGGTTCAGGTTCCGATCTAGCCCCGGCATGACGCTCACCGGACGTTTCGTCATTCTCGTCGCCCTCGGCGTCGTGCCCATTGTGCTGCTGGGCGGCGGCGACGCCGGCCGGGCCGGGCTGGTTCTGGGGCTCTGGTTGGTGCTGGTGCTGCTGCTCGGGCTGCTCGATCTGCTGCTGGCCGGATCGCCTCGGGCGCTGGCGCTGGAGCGGAGACTGCCCGCCCGAGTTCGCCTGGGCGAATCGGTGCAGAGTGAGCTGTACCTGACCAACATCGGCCGCCGGGCCCTGACCGGGAGGGTGCGGGATGCCTGGCAGCCCTCCGCCGGTGCCGGCAACAACCGCACCACGGTGACGATCCCGCCGCGCGAACGCCGCCGGGTGAGCCTCACGCTCACCCCGTTCCGGCGTGGCGAACGCCGCGTGGACCACGTGACGGTGCGGTCGATGGGACCGCTGGGCCTCTGGGCGCGGCAGGCGACTCTGAGCGCCCCCGGGCGCATCCGGGTGCTGCCGCCGTTCACCTCCCGCAAACACCTGCCCTCGCGCGTCGCCCGGCTCAAAGAGCTCGACGGCCGCACCAGCGTCATGGTGCGCGGCCAGGGCACCGAATTCGATTCGCTGCGCGAGTACGTGCGCGGCGACGACGTGCGCTCGATCGACTGGCGCGCCACCGCGCGGCGAGGCGACGTGGTGGTGCGCACCTGGCGGCCCGAACGTGACCGCAGAGTGGTGATCGTCGTGGACACCGGGCGCACCTCCGCGGCCCGCATCGATGATGAACCGCGTCTGGATACCGCGTTCGAGGCCAGCCTGCTCCTGGCCGCCCTCGCCAGTCCCGCCGGGGACCGGGTGGACTTCCTCGCCTTCGACCGGCGGGTGCGCGGCCGGGTGCAGGGTGCCAGCGGGGCCGAACTGCTCAGCCGCCTGGTCGACACCATGGCGTTGATCGAACCGGAGCTCATCGAAATGGACTGGGCTGCTGTGCCCGCGCAGGTGCGCGCGGTGACCAGTCAGCGGGCGCTCGTGGTCGTGCTGACGTCGATCGATGCCGCCGGAGCGTCGACGGGGTTGCTGTCGGTGCTGCCGCAGCTGACCCGGCGGCACACGGTGGTCGTCGCATCCGTCACCGACCCGGTCTTCGCCCAAGCGCGCGCCGACCTCGGGACCCTCGACGCGGTGTATCGGGCCGCCGCCGCGGAGCGCGCCCTGCTGGACATGTCCCGGGTCTCCGACGCCATCCGCCGCCTCGGCGCCGACGTGGTCACCGGAGGCCCCGCCGACCTGCCGCCCGCTCTCGCCGACCGGTACATCGCCCTGAAGGCCGCCGGACGGCTCTGACCGGACGGCTCTGACCAGGCGGCTCTGACCGGGCGGCGAACACGCTCCGGGCGGCCGCGATTCAGCCGGCGAAGATGCGGGTGGACCCGGCTTCGAACTCGGCGAGGTCACCGGTTTCCCCGGCGCGGCTGGCGCGGCCGCCGAGCACCAGCATGTACGCGAGAAACCCGAGCAGCGCCGCCGCGCCGATGCCGATCTTCACCGGCCAGGGCCACGGCGCGGGGGTCACGAAACCCTCGATGATTCCGGAGATGAACAAGACGAACACCAGGCCGATGGCCACGGTGAACAGGGCCCGGGCGTCTTCGGCGAGCGCCTGGCCGCGGGTGCGGGCGCCCGGCGCGATCCAGGCCCAGAAGATGCGCAGGCCCCCGGCCGCGGCCACGAAGATCGCGGTGAGTTCGAGCAGGCCGTGCGGCATGATGTAGAGAAAGAACACGTCGCCCTGGTCGTAGGAGAACATCACGGCGGCGGTGATCCCCAGGTTCTGGGCGTTCACCAGAATGATGTACGGAACGTACACGCCCACGATGCCGAAGGCGATGGCCTGCGCAGCGATCCAGGCGTTGTTGGTCCAGACCAGTCCCGTGAACGACGCCGCCGGGTTCGACGAGTAATAGTCGACGAATTCCGTGTTGGCCAGCGCCGCCAGTTCCGCGTCGGTGCCCACGTTGGCGAGCACGGCCGGGTTGTTGGTGGCCCAGAACGCGTAGAGGCCGGCGACGACGATGGTCACCGCGGCCACGGCGAGGGTGAGCCAGCGCAGCCGGTACAGGGCTGCGGGAAGCTGGGCGATGAAGAACCGGGGCAGCTGGGAGAACACGTTGCTGCCGGCCCCGGTGAAGCGCAGCCGAGCCCGGGACAGCCGCACCGAGAGCCGGTCGCCGGCCGTGGTCGACCCGGCGGTGGACTTGATCGCCGACAGCTGGGTGGCGCCGCTCTGGTACAGGCCGATCAGGTCGTCGGATTGGGCACCGGTCAGTCGTCGCCGTGCGCCCAGTTCGGCGAGGCGATCCCATTCGGCGCGATGCGCCGCCGTGTAGGCGTCAAGGTCCATCTGCTTCAATAGTAGACATGACGGAGCCTCGAACCGATCACCGCGCCAGCACCCCCACCATATTCACCGGAGCATCGCCGCAGCCGATGCACGATGCGTCTGACGACGAGCTGGTCACCGGTGAGGCCGTCGCGCTGGATGTGCGGCCGGCGAGCATGATTCTGCGCGCGGCGGGCGCTCTGGTCGACTGGATGGTGTATCTGCTGGTGTACCTGGGCGTGGTATTCCTGGTGTCGGCGGTGGCGGGACGGTATCTGGATGAGGCCCTCTCTCGGGCCCTCATGATCGCCAGCCTGGTGCTGGCGGTGCTAATCATCCCGCTGGTCGTGGAGACCGCGAGCGGAGGCCGGTCGCTGGGCAAGATGGTCATCGGCGCCCGCATCGTGCGCGATGACGGTGGTGCGATCGGGTTGCGCCATGCCTTCATTCGCTCCCTCCTGGCGGTGCTGGAGATTCTGATGACACTCGGCGGGCTCGCGGCCACGACGGCGCTGCTGAACAGCCGGTCGAAACGGCTCGGCGACCTGCTGGCGGGAACGTACAGTCAACATGAGCGGGTGCCGCGCAGCGTCTCGCTGGTGCACAGCGTTCCGCTGGAGCTGAGTTCGTGGGCGGAGACGGTAGACATTGTTCGGCTTCCCGACCGGCTCGCGCGACGGGTGGCGCAGTTTCACGTGAATGCCGACCGGTTGGCACCCGAGTCGCGCATTCGGCTGGCGGACACTCTGGCGGCCGAAGTCGCCGGTTACGTGTCGCCGCTGCCGGACGTGTCCGCGGAGGCACTGCTGCTCGGGGTCACGGCCGTGCGCCGCGACCGTGAGTACGCGGCCCTGATGCTCGAGCGCGACCGTCTGGAGCGCCTCGACCCGATCCTCACGGGCACACCGCACGGGTTCCCACGGCGCTGACCCGACCAGCGGGGTGCGTCCGCCGTCAGAGAGTGGGCAGCACCTGTTCGCGCACCTCTTTGCGCAGAATCTTGCCGAGCAGGGAGCGGGGCGTGTTCTCGATCGGCACGATACGGCGCGGAATCTTGTACGCGGCGAGGTGGTCGCGGCAATGCTCGCGCAGCCCCGCCTCGTCGAGCGTGGAACCCGGCTTGAGCTCGACCGCCGCGATCACCATCTCACCACCGCGTTCGAGCGGTTTGCCGAACACGGCCGCGTCGACGACGCACGGGTGCAGACGCAACACCGTCTCCACCTCGGACGGTGACACGTTGAAACCGCCGCTGATGATGAGTTCCTTGGCCCGGTCGACGATGGTGGTGAAACCGTCACTGTCAACGGTGACAACGTCGCCGGTGCGCAGCCAACCACCGGGAAGAAGGGTCTTCCTGGTCTCTTCCGGGTTGTTCCAGTACCCCTGGAACACTTGCGGGCCCTGCAACAGCAGCTCCCCCGGCTCTCCCCGAGCGACCTCCGCGCTGGGGTCGCCAAGGTCGACGACCTTCATGCGTGTAGACGGGAACGGCACTCCGATCGTGCCGGTGCGGCGGGTTTCATGGAACGGGTTGCCGAGGGCCACCGGCGAGGACTCGGTCATGCCGTAACCCTCCACGAGACGGCCGCCCGAGACGGACTCCCACAGCTCCACGACGTGATCGGGCAGGTTCATCGCCCCGGAGATGCAGAATTTGCATGACCGCAGCGAGATTCCCCGCTCCTGGGCGGCCAGGGCTGTGCGCTCGTAGATCGGCGGAACCGCGCAGTACACCGTGGCCGGTGACTTCTTCATGGCGTCGAGGATGAGGCCGGGCTCGAACTTGGGAAAGAGTACGAGCAGGGCCTGCTTGCGAATGCCGTAGGTCAGGTAGAGCGTCAAGCCGAAGGCGTGGAACATCGGCAGGATCGCGTAGAAGATCTCTTTGCGATACTCGGCGCCGTGCATCCACGCTTCGCCCTGCAAGGCGTTGGCATACAGGTTGAAGTGGGTGAGCATCGCGCCCTTGGGCCGGCCGGTGGTGCCGGAGGTGTACTGGATCACGGCGAGGTCGTCGACGCTCGGCCTGGGG
>JAWOHA010000267.1:0-12361 GCA_046496385.1 Cryobacterium sp.
ATCACCCCAGCCACGCAGCCTCGGCAGCATGTAGGCCATCTGTGCGAGCTCCACCTGGGCCTTGCCCTCACGGCTTTTGGCGTGCTGGCTGAAAATGTCCAGAATGACCGCGGTGCGGTCGATGACCTTCACCTTGACCACGTCTTCGAGGGAGCGGCGCTGGCTGGGGGCCAGCTCGGTATCGGCGATCACGGTGTCGGCGCCCATCGCTTTCACGATGTCGGCGACTTCCTGCGCCTTGCCCTTACCCAGGTACGTGCTCGGGTCGGGGGTGGCCCGGCGCTGCAGCAGCCCGTCGAGCACCGTGGCTCCGGCGGTTTCGGCGAGGGCGGCGAGTTCCCGCATGGAGTTCTCGGCGTCAGCGACGGTGCCGTGCGTGTACACGCCCACGAGCACGACGTTCTCGAGACGCAGCTGGCGGTATTCCACCTCGGTGACGTCTTCGAGTTCGGTGGAGAGCCCGCCCACACGACGCAACGCGTTGCGGTCGGCGCGTTCGGACTGGTCGCCGTCGTGCCCGGTCTCGTCGTGGCGGGCCACGTGGGTTTCCTCGTGCAGGGGCTGCGCGCTGCCGCTGCGGAACAGGGAATAGCCCGAGGCCCGGGTCTCGGCGCTCGCGAGAATGCGGGCTACAACATCGTCGTCTTCAACAGGCACCACAGGTTCATCAATCATCCCTTTAACCTTAGTTCCTCGAAGTCGAGTAAGTTCCCTGTATGTCTTCCGAGCACTATTTCTCAGCCACATCACAGAGCGAACTCAAAACGCGGCAGATCACCGCGCACCTGGCCGGCGGGCCCCGCGAAGTCACCACCGCGAACGCCGTCTTCAGCCCCGGACACCTGGACAGCGGCACCGAGGTGCTGTTGAAGAGCATTCCGGCCCCGCCCGCCGCAGGAACTTTTCTGGACCTCGGATGCGGCTGGGGCCCGATCTCCCTGCACCTTGCGCTGCTCTCCCCCGGCGCGCACGTCTGGGCCGTCGACGTGAACGAGCGCGCCCTCGACCTGGTGCGCATCAACGCCGCCGCTCTCGGTGTGACGAACATAACCGCGGCGCTGCCCCAGGACGTGCCCGCCGACATCCGTTTCGACACGATCTGGTCGAACCCGCCCATCCGGGTGGGGAAAGAGGAACTGCACTCCATGATGCTGGCCTGGCTGCCGCGCCTGCTGCCCGGCGAGGAAGCCTGGCTGGTCGTGCAACGCAACCTGGGCTCGGACTCGCTGCAGCGCTGGCTGCAGGACGAACTGCCGGATGACTTCGAGGTGACCCGCGACACCATCTCGAAGGGTTACCGGGTGCTGCGCGTCGACCGTGACACGGCCGTCACCGGGTAAGACCGTGGTCAGAACAGCGGCCAGGGCACCGCGGGCATCTCGCCCTGCGGGGCCGGGAACCGGGCCTCGGAGCACAACCGATCGCAGCGTTCGGCCAGGGCCTCGATCTCGGCGGGGCCCAGCAGGGCGGCCAGGGCATCGCCGAGGTCGCCGGACAGCTGCGCCCGCACGTGCTCGATCCCGCGCAGCTCGTCGGCTCTGAGCTCCTCGCCCAGCCACCCCCAGAGCACCGTGCGCAGTTTGTGTTCGCGGTGGAAGGTGAGCCCGTGGTCGACTCCGTGACGGTGACCGCCCGGCATGGCGAGAATATGGTCACCCTTGCGATCGGCGTTGTTGACCACCACGTCGAAGAGGGCCATCCGGCGCAACGACGGTGAGTCCTCGTGGATCAACGTGACGGCACGACCGTTCTCATCTCGGCCGTCGAACACCTGACACCAGCCCTGCTGTGGGGCATCGTCGGTGGCGACCAGGTCAACCGCGGCCTGCTCGGAATCCGGCTCCTTCCACACCTGAACCATGCCGGGTCCCAGCGGGCCGGCCCGCAGCCAGGTGCGTGGCACCACGTTCCAGCCGAACGCCTCGGAGACCAGATACGCCGCGACTTCCCGGCTGGCGAGGTCACCGTCTGGAAAATCCCACAGCGGGCTCTCCCCGGCGCGGGGCTTGTAGACGATCGCGATGCCGTCGATGCTGCCCAGGAATGTCGCGTTGGAGGCCGTCGTGATGCGCCCGGTGAGCGTGAGAGCACCGTCGTCAGGGGTGCTGGCCGGCGGGGCGGCCTCGGCCGGCATCAGCGCTCGTCGTCGCCGGGCAGCACGCAGACGTGGCCGTCGGAGTCGATCGGCACACCGCACAGAACACACAATGGGCGGCCGGCGCCGACCACCTCATGGGTACGCACCGCGAAGGCCTGCGCGGTGCCGACCGGCATGCGCACCACGAGCATCTGCGTGGGTTCCACCACGTCGTCGTCGGCGTCCTCGTTCGCGTCGGGCTCGAGCGGGTAGGCCTCGATCACGACCTGCGCCGTGGAGGGGTCCCAGCCGAGGCTCATCGCGCCGGTTCGGAATTGTTCGTCGACGGGTAGTTCCAGCGGGTCATTGTCGACGAGCTCGACGGGGGTGACGGCGGGCACGCTGAAGGCGTTGCCCTCGTTGCTCATGAGTTGGTTGAGAATTTCGGAGATTTTGTCGGCGAGCAGCGCCGACTGTTGTTTTTCCAGGGCGACGCTGATGAGCTGGTTCCCCGTGCGCACCTGCAGGTAGAACGTTCGGGAGCCGGGGGCACCGACGGTGCCGATAACGACCCGATCGGGCCAAGCGAAATCATGGACGAGTGTGGGCATGCGCCTAGTTTACGAGTGTCGGGTCTGTGTGGGCTGATGGCCTGCGCCACCGCCGACCGGAGCATCGTCTGCGGGAGGGCTGGACCGCAGCCAGGACAGGTCACCGGCATCCGTGTTGGTGGACACCACGCTCGGCCTGCTGGCCCCGTAGCGCACGATCGACACCGATGCGGGGCTCACGGTGATGCGCTGGAACAGGTCCAGGTGCATGCCCAGCGCGTCGGCGAGCACGGACTTGATGATGTCGCCGTGACTCACCGCCACCCACACAGCGCCCGGGCCGTGCTCGGCCTCGAACGCGGCGTCGAGGCGACGGATCGCGGCGACCGATCGGGCCTGCATCGCGGCCATGGCCTCGCCGCCGGGAAACACGGCGGCCGCGGGCTGCGTCTGCACCACAGACCAGAGGTCCTCCACGGACAGCTCTGTGAGCGACCGGCCCTGCCACCGGCCGTAGTCGCATTCGGTGATGCCTGCCTCGATCGGCGTCGCCGGCGAACCGGACTGGCGGTCGAGGATGAGCTGAGACGTCTGCCGACACCGTTCCAGCGGGCTGGAGACGACACCGACCAGCGGCACGACGGCGAGGCGTTCGCCCGTGCGTGCCGCCTGCTCCCGGCCAACGTCGTCGAGCGTGATGCCCGGGGTTCGTCCGGCGAGCACGCCGGTAGCATTCGCTGTGGTGCGGCCGTGCCGCACCAAGATCACTGTGGCCATGAAGACGAGCCTATCCAGAGCGGGCCGGCCGTGTTACGACAGGGCGAGGAATCCGTCGTAGACGAGGTCTGCGGGGCCGGAGAGCGACACGTGCTCGCCGTCTTCGGTGGCGAACATGCGCACGCCCAGCACACCGCCGGGAACCTCCACGCGCCACTGGTTCGGGGCACCGGCACCGGCCCAGTGCCGGGTCGCCAGCGCGGCCGCCGCGGCTCCGGTGCCGCAGGAGAGCGTTTCGCCGCTGCCCCGTTCGTGCACGCGCATGCGAAACCGGCCGACGCCGTTCACGACGAGCGGGTCGGCGGGAACCACGAACTCCACGTTGGTGCCGCCGTCCGGCTCCGGCTCCAACTGGGGAATGTAGGTGAGGTCGGCGGAATCCAGCTCGCTGTCGTCGGCGAGGGCCACGACCACGTGGGGGTTGCCCACGTTGATGCCCACACTGGGCCGAGGCACGGCCAGGTTCTTGGCGCGCACGAGCGGACCGCTCTCCTGAAGGCGCCAACGCCCGAGGTCCACCTGAAAGCCGCTCGCGCCTCGCTGCAGATCACGCACGCCGCCGCGGGTGCCCACCACGAGGGTGTCCCCCGGGTTGAGGCTGGCCAGACCGTTCTCGAGCAGGAACCGGGCATAGACGCGGATGCCGTTGCCGCACATCTCCGACACGGTTCCGTCGGCGTTCCAGTAGTCCATGAACCACTCGGCGTTTTCGTCTTCGGCCAGCGCAGCCGCACCGGCGGCGAGGTTGCGGGACCGCACGGCACGGATGATGCCGTCCCCGCCGACTCCGAACTTTCGATCGCACACGGCCCGGATCTGATCCGGGGTGAGGGTGATGAGGCCGTCGGGGTCGGCGAACAACACGAAGTCGTTGCCGGTGCCCTGCCCCTTGGTGAAGTTCAGATCGGTACCCATCCCCTCAGTTTAGAGCTGGGCGAGGGCCGTCGTGAGCCGGTCTGCGGAACCGGCGTCGATCCAGTGCGTGTCGTGGGAGCGTTTGAACCAGCTGACCTGACGCCGGGCATAGCGCCGCGTGAGCTGCTGGGTGGCTTCGATGGCATCGGCCTGGTTGGTGTCGCCGCGCAGTTGTCCGAGAGCCTGCGCATAGCCGATGGCGCGGCTGGCCGTCACGCCGGTTTCCAGTCCTTGTCCGCGTAGCGCGGCGACCTCGGCCACCAGGCCCTGCTCCCACATGGCTTCCACCCGCGCGTCCAGTCGCGGGGTGAGCTGCTCTCTCGGGGCGCGCAGGCCGAAGGTGACCGCCGGCATCCAGTACACGGGGGTGTCGGGCAGCGCCGCCCGGTGCGGCGCTCCCGTGAGGTGTACGACTTCGAGCGCCCGCACCAGACGACGCCCGTTGCTGGGGCCGATGCGATGCGCCGCGTCAGGGTCGACGGTCAGAAGACGCCGGTAGATCGGACCGGGGCCGTGCTCGGTGAGATCCGCCTCGAGCCGCGCGCGCAGCACGGGGTCGGTACCCGGAAACTGAAAATCGTAGACGACGGACGACACGTAGAGGCCCGACCCGCCCACCAGGATCGGAACCGCTCCGCGCGCGACGATTGCGCTGATGGCGGCGCGGGCATCACGCTGGTACTTGGCCACGGTCGCCTCGTCGGTCACGTCGAGAACGTCGAGCATGTGGTGGGTGATGCCGCGGCGCTCCGCCGGCGGCAGCTTCGCCGTGCCGATATTCATGCCGCGATACAGCTGCATGGCGTCGGCATTCACGACCTCTGCCGCCTGCCCCTGGCCGTGCAGGTGCTCGGCCAGGTCGAGGGACAGCTCGGTTTTGCCCGTTCCGGTGGGCCCGACGATGACAAGCAGGGTGCTCCCGGCCGGGTTCGGCGACGGCACAGCCGCCCGGCCCGGAGCAGTCCCCGGCGTGGGTTCAGCGAAGCCCATCAGTCACGTCGTAGATGGGCGTGGTGGCACCGGCCGGCGACCCGATGCGCAGCGACGGCAGACCGAGGTTCACCGGTCCGGCCGGAACGTCACCGGCGTGGCCCGCCGGCACACCGCAGGACTCCGCCTCGGCCCGATCCCAGGCGTCACCGGCGATGGTCGCGCGAATACGGAGGGGGGCCTGATCGAGGGAGTCGGCGATGAGGTGGTACGGGTGGGCTTCCGTCACGGTGACGGTGACCATGTCGCCCGGTCGCGGGCGTTCCGAACCGGCCGGAACGTCGAAGTGCACCAGACGGCTATCCGGTGCGCGGCCGCTCATACGCAGGGTGTCGGCGTCTTTGCGGCCTTCGCCGTTGGCCACCAGAAGCTCGACGACCCGGCCCACGAGGGCCTGGTTTTCTTCCATCGAGATACGGTCCTGCAGGGCGGCGAGGCGTTCGTAGCGGTCCTGCACGACCTCCTTGGGCACCTGGTCGGGCATCGTCGCCGCCGGGGTTCCCGGCCGTATCGAATACTGAAAAGTGAACGCGGTGCTGAAGCGGGCCTCTTCCACCACGCGCAGCGTCTCCAGAAAGTCCTCTTCCGTCTCGCCGGGGAATCCCACGATGATGTCGGTGCTGATGGCGGCCTGCGGTATCTGGGCCCGCACCCGCTCAAGAATGCCCAGGAATTTCGTGGACCGGTACGATCGACGCATGGCTTTGAGCACCCGGTCGGAGCCCGATTGCAACGGCATGTGCAGCTGCGGCATCACGGTGGGCGTCTCCGCCATGGCGTCGATGACGTCGTCGGTGAAGGCCGCCGGGTGCGGGCTCGTGAAGCGAATGCGTTCGAGCCCGTCGATGCGACCCGCGGCGCGCAGCAGCTTGCCGAAGGCGAGCTTGTCGCCGAATTCCACCCCATAGGAGTTGACGTTCTGCCCCAGGAGCGTGACCTCGATGGCGCCGTCGTCGACGAGCGTCTGGATTTCGGCGAGGATCTCTCCGGGCCGACGGTCTTTCTCCTTGCCGCGGAGGGCGGGCACGATGCAGAACGTGCAGGTGTTGTTGCAGCCCACGGAGATGGACACCCAACCGCTGTAGCTGGAGTCGCGCTTGGCCGGCAACGTCGACGGGAACGTTTCGAGTGACTCCAGGATCTCGAGTTGTGCCTCACCGTTGTGACGTGCCCGTTCGAGCAGGCTCGGCAGGGATCCCATGTTGTGGGTGCCGAAGACCACGTCGACCCAGGGGGCCTTGTCGAGGATGGTGTTCTTGTCTTTCTGGGCCAGGCAACCACCGACAGCGATTTGCATACCGTCGTGGCGGCGTTTGACAGACGCCAGGTAGCCCAGGTTGCCGTAGAGCTTGTTGTCGGCGTTTTCACGCACTGCGCAGGTGTTGATGACCACCACGTCGGCTTCGGCTCCGTCGGCAGAGACGTAGCCGGCTGCTTCCATGGAACCGGCAAGACGTTCCGAGTCGTGCACGTTCATCTGGCACCCGAACGTGCGCACCTCATAGGTGCGCGGTGCACCCGAAGCATCGACGGCCGCGGAGGACAGGCCGATCACGGTGGGGTCCTGTGAGGGGCCCGACGCGGGGGTGTGCGGGCGGGCGGGTCACACGGCGATACTGCTCATAATGACTCCAGTTTACGCACGCAACATGAGAGATCAGCCGGGACCCGTTCGGCCCGGCGGCGCGCACCGCGTCACCGGGCCTCGCGGGGGTGTCAATCTGACCGGCTGTCAGCGGAACCGCACGGGTGAAGAGCCGCCACCGCGGGACTCCAGCGCCGCCGAGATCGCCTGGCGGCAGATGTCGCCGTTGTAGCCCTTCCGCTGCAGAAATCCCTGCAGGCGCCTTTTGATGGTCTGATCGTCCAGGCGATCCATCTGCTGGATGCGCTTGCACGCCAGGTCGATGGCCCGTTCGGTCTCGTCATCGGGCAGCTCCTCCAGAGTGGCGTCAATGATCTCCTGGTTCACTCCGCGACGACGCAGTTCGGCCCCGACGCCGTTGCGCCCGAGGCCCTTGCGTTCGCCGTGGCTGTGCAGCACCTGCTCGGCGAGTTTGTACTCGTCGATGTAGTGCAGCTCGGTGAACCGGGCAATCACTTCTTCGGTCTCGTCCCGGCTCAGATCGGTGCCCCGCAACACCTCCAGGGCTTCTTTGGTCGACAGGGACCGACCGTGCAGCCGGTGCATGAGAACTTTCTCGGCGCGTTCACGTTCCGCAGAGAACCCCGAATCAGAGTCGGTGTCGTCGGTGTCGTCGGCGTCGTCGGTGTCGTCGGCGTCGTCGGCTGCCGCATCGGACCCTCTGGCCGCGTCGGCCTCGCGGGCGAGGTCCAGCGGGTCACGATCGAAGCGGGTTCTGTCGAGCGTGCGCGGTGCCATCGGCGACCGGCGTTTCATGCCGGGTGTCGCCCCCGGAAGGTACGCGACCGGTGCCCCGCCCTCCGCCGGAGCGGCCCTTTCGGGGGCCGGAACCGCGTCCGGCTGCTCCTCGAAGTGCACCATCAGGCGCTCTTGCGAGCCGACAGCTTCGTCGAAACGGGCGGCGTGCCGTCGACCGCGGCCGAGGCTGCGGCTACGGCCGCGGCCTCGTCGGCGACTTTGGCCGCCTCGAGTGCGGCGGCCTTCTCGGCCGCCTTCGCGGCGATGCCCTCCGGGCCGACCCCGAGTTTGATGAGAATCTTGCGTTCGATCTCGTTGGCCATGTCGGGGTTGCGCAGCAGAAAGTTGCGGGAATTCTCTTTGCCCTGACCGAGCTGGTCGCCGTCGTAGGTGTACCAGGCACCGGATTTCTTCACGATGCCCTGGTCCACACCAAAGTCGATCAGGCTGCCCTCACGGGAGATTCCGATGCCGTAGATGATATCGAATTCGGCCTGCTTGAACGGCGGTGCCATCTTGTTCTTGACCACCTTAACGCGCGTGCGGTTCCCGACCGCTTCGGTGCCGTCCTTGAGCGTCTCGATGCGGCGGATGTCCAGGCGCACCGACGCGTAGAACTTGAGTGCCTTACCACCGGATGTGGTTTCGGGGCTTCCGAAGAACACACCGATTTTCTCGCGCAGCTGGTTGATGAAGATCATGGTGGTGTTGGTCTGGCTGAGGCCACCGGTGAGCTTGCGTAGCGCCTGCGACATGAGCCGCGCCTGCAGGCCCACGTGGGAGTCTCCCATCTCACCTTCGATTTCAGCGCGGGGAACCAGTGCGGCAACAGAGTCCACCACGATCAAGTCGATGGAGCCACTGCGCACGAGCATGTCGGCGATTTCGAGAGCCTGCTCACCGGTGTCGGGCTGCGAGACCAGGAGCGCGTCGATGTCGACACCGAGCTTCTTGGCGTATTCCGGGTCCAGGGCATGCTCGGCGTCGATGAAGGCGGCGATACCACCGTTCTTCTGCGCGTTCGCGATGGCATGCAGGGTGAGTGTGGTCTTTCCCGAGGACTCCGGTCCGTAGATCTCCACAATGCGGCCACGCGGGAGCCCGCCGACGCCGAGCGCGACGTCAAGGGCGATGGAGCCGGTCGAGATCGTTTCAACCGGTGCGCGCTCGTCGCTGCCGAGACGCATGACCGAACCTTTGCCGAACTGCCGGTCGATCTGCGCGAGGGCGGTCTCGAGGGCTTTTTCGCGGTTGGCGTTTGAAGCCATGGGTGGGTCTCCTTCAATCGTTGCGTGCCGTTGCCGTGCACTGTGGCGCCTATAGGCTGTCGATCGCGTTGCGGGTGAAACCCGGTGGAACGCTCGCGACAAGGCATTCGCTCACTGTCTGTGTTGACGATTCCGACTCTACGCCGAGCCTCCGACACTGGCCGGGAACACGAGGTTCTGTGGAATCTTCGCCAAGAAAGCCTGCTGTGCAGAGCCTAGCAAAGACCGAACAAGAATTCGAGATAATCTGGGCACGTCGAGGTCGCGCGTCGAAGGTGCCCGGCTTCGATCGCCCGTGCCACCCGGCGGTTCCCGAGTCGGGAGGCTAGGACGGGGCGGGCAGTCCCGCGCCATACCAACGATTCGGCGGCACATCGGTTTCGGCGCAGAGTGCCAGCCAGACGTCGCGTGCGGGAACGCCGCCGGCGAGGGCGTCGTCGGCCGTCTGGGCACCGAGTGCGGTCAAAACGAGGTCCCGTGTCAGGACACGACCATAGGATTCACCGAATTCCGCGCTGAGGGCTCGCCGGAACTCACTCAGTCTCATGCGAGCTCGTCCCTCGCGGCCAGGGGCCGCGCAGAGGGAGACGGGCTCGCATGAGCTGGTCTGTTCGAATTAATTGTCAGCGCACCATCATGTCGGAACCGAATTTGTTCTCGGAGTCGAACTTCGCGACGAATTCGTCGGGCACTGTGTCGGGGAAGGGATCGATACCTTCGATAACGGCCAGCCTGTCGCCGACCTCGCGCATAATCACTGAAATGGGCGTTTCGAGTGCTTCTGCCACGGATGCCAGAATCTCCGAAGAGGCTTCTTTCTGGCCCCGCTCGACCTCGCTGAGATAGCCGAGGGCAACGCTTGCCTTGCTTGCGACCTGACGAAGGGTACGCCCTTTTTGCAGGCGGAAGTCCCTGAGCACATCGCCGATTTCCTGACGAACAAGAATCATCGGAACCTCCTTCTTATGCCTGTCAATTTTCCGATAGCTGGTTCAGAATGTTTTAGATACATCGTGCGTCTCACACGAGTGAGACTACCGAAAGTGACTGGACTTTGTTTGTGAATCTGCCCGATGTAACCGGACCGTAACGGGATCTATTCCGCGCTTTCCCGGGCTAACAGCGCACGCACAGCATCAACGGCCAGCAGCACGATCTGCCGGCGCACAGCGTCGCGATCGCCCAGAACCTGCACGGGCACGGCCCAGCTGGCATTGCCCATCGACAAGCCGATGAACGCCGTTCCGGGCTCGTGACCGTCCTGGGCGAACGGGCCGGCCACGCCCGTGGTGGACACCCCGATGCTGGCCCGGTCGCCGCCGACCCCGAGCAGGGTGCGTGCGCCGCCGGCCATCTGTTTGGCCACGTCGGGGTGTACGGGGCCGTGCACGTTGAGAATGCTGGTGTCCACACCCAGCAGGGTGTGTTTGAGTTCGGTGTTGTAGCTGACCACGGCCCCGTTCACCACCCGGGAAGCCCCGGGAACACGAATCAGTTCGGCGGCGAGGAGCCCGCCGGTGAGGGACTCGGCGATGGCAATGGTGTGGCGCCCGGTGGTGAGTTCCGCGATCAACAACGCCGTCGCATCCATGTCAGGCACTGCGGCGTTTCTGTCGTGCATCGCGGGCCGCGGCGGCCAGGTAATCGATGCCGGTGGCGACGGTGAGAATGACGGCAACGGTCATGGCCGCGGTGTTCACGCCGTTCACCCAGTCGCCCAGGAACAGCCACAGCGGCAGAAGTGCCAGCGAAATTGCCACGGATTGCAGAATGGTCTTCAGCTTGCCGCCGCGGGAGGCAGGAATCACCCGATCACGCAGCATGACGAACCGAAACACGGTGATTCCGATTTCGCGCAGCAGGATGACGGCGGTCACCCACCAGGGCAGTTCCCCCAGAATCGACAGGCAGATCAAGGCTCCGCCGGTCAGGATCTTGTCGGCGATCGGGTCGAGCAGTTTGCCCAGGTCGGTGACGAGGTTGTACTTGCGGGCGATGGCACCGTCGATGCCGTCCGTCGCGATGGCCACGATGAACAGGGCTGCAGCCGCCCAGCGCAGGCCGCCGTCGGCGCCATCGTCGGCCAGCAGCAACCACATGAACAGCGGGGCGAGCAGAATGCGCACGACCGTGATCAGGTTGGGCAGGTTCCAGTTACTGGGCGCGGTGGCCGGCACGAGTGGTGTTGCCATGGGTTAGTCCCTGTCGGTCAATTGCCAGGCGTCCTCGTCTGCGGGCGCGTCCTGTTCAGGATACCCCTGCGACATTTTCTGCACCGGATCATCGCTGTAGCGGGGGTCGGCGGGGGCAGGCGCGGCGGGCACCCCGGGGCCGGAATTCGCGTCGGCAGTCGTCGCCGGTGCTGCGGCGGCCTTCGCGTGCTGTTCCTCGTCGGATCCACGCAGACGGGCCAGCACTGCGGGGATCTGTTCGGCCGAGACCAGCACGTCGCGGGCTTTGGACCCCTCGGAGGGGCCAACGATCTCGCGGGATTCCAGCAGGTCCATGAGGCGTCCGGCTTTGGCGAATCCCACTCGGAGCTTGCGCTGCAGCATGGAGGTGGAGCCGAACTGGGTCGAGACCACCAGCTCGGCGGCGGCCAGCAACACTTCCAGATCGTCGCCGATGTCGGAGTCGATCTCTTTGCGCGGCGCGACCATGGCCACGTCGGGTCGATAGTCGGGTCGGGCCTGTTCGGTGACGAGTTTGACGACCCGTTCGATTTCGGCCTCGGTGACCCAGGCTCCCTGCACGCGCACAGCCTTGGAGGCCCCCATCGGTAGGAACAGGGCGTCGCCCTGGCCGATGAGCTTGTCGGCGCCGGGCTGGTCGAGGATGACCCGGGAGTCGGTGACGCTGGTGACAGCGAAAGCCAACCGGGAGGGCACATTGGCCTTGATCAGTCCGGTCACCACATCCACGCTGGGTCGCTGAGTGGCCAGCACGAGGTGGATACCGGAGGCGCGGGCGAGCTGGGTGATGCGCACGATGGAATCTTCGACGTCGCGTGGGGCGACCATCATGAGGTCGGCAAGCTCATCGACCACCACGAGCAGGTACGGGTAGGACTTGAGGGTGCGGGCGCTGCCCGGCGGCAGGACGATCTCGTTGCCGATGACGGCCTTGTTGAAATCGTCGATATGGCGAAAGCCGAAACTCGCCAGGTCGTCGTAACGCATGTCCATCTCTTTCACGACCCACTGCAACGCCTCGGCGGCTTTTTTGGCATTGGTGATGATGGGCGTGATCAGGTGCGGGACGCCGGCGTAGGCGGCCAGTTCCACGCGCTTGGGGTCGATGAGCACCATGCGCACGTCGCTGGGTTTGCTGCGCATGAGCAGGCTGGTGATCATGGAGTTCACAAAGCTCGACTTACCGGAACCGGTGGACCCGGCCACGA